>JAKSPG010000006.1 GCA_024405075.1 Elusimicrobiaceae bacterium
GGCTTCGGTAAGCAGGTGGAAGGCATATAAAGAAGCATATGCGTTTGTTTGAGTGCCGGTGTCCCACAAGGCAAATCCGCCATCCGGTTGTTGCCGTGCCTGTAATTTTTTGTGTGTTTCTTCAAACGCGTCCAGCGCCGCTCTTTTATCCCCTGTAGAGGCATAAAATACAATCGTGGGGAAGACTTGGCTTACAATTTGCTCCGTACAACCGTGCGGGAATTTCTCCAGGTAACTGCCTAATCCCAAGGCCACTACCAGCGGATTAGGAGAAATAGCTATTTGCCGTTTGGAAAAAGGCACATACAAGTTGCGTTTTTCAAACTGCTTAATGGTAAAGTTCCCTTTTCCGTTTCCCGTGTTGATACTCACGCGATAGGCACTGGCCGGGCGTACACTTAACGTAATTTCACGTTTGGCGGTAATGTCCGATTCTGCCAGATCCGCTTCAAAAGTGATGTTGGCGTTTCCCAGTTGTTCCAAGGCTTTGATTTGGAAAGAAACAGTCGCTTCTTTTTGGTACGGGATATTAGCGGTTTTGGGAGCGGGGTCCAGCACTTGTAAATTAGGGGAAGTTTTCACCCGGACATGTACATGCGGATCCCCTGTTTGCTCATACTGGTTTGACACTTTAGCAGAAACTTCAAACGTATCCCCCGGCGCAACGGCTACCGGGCCGCCGGCACTAATCACCAACGGTGCTCGCACGAGGACTTCTTGCTGTGTGCTGGCAACTGTTTGGTTGGAAACAGCCACCGCCATAACGCGGATTTTACCGTTAAAATAATCCGGTACTTGGTAGCTATAGGTTTTGGGGGTGGGGGAGGCCTCTAATATCCCCGACCAGAAAGCAACCGGTTTTTCCGATTTGCGTGCGAACGGATTGAGTCCCAGTGCGGCCAGAGAGGCATCAAAGTCCTGGTCTCCTCCGATACCGTATACTTCCTTCAAAATGCGCGGATCGGCCATTACCAAATCCCACATTTGGTATGTCCGCACCCCTAAACGTTGTTTGGGGAAGAAATAAGACAACGGATTAGGTAATTTATAACGCGCTACTTGCAAGATGCCTTCATTGACTCCATACAGGATAATTTGCGACGGCGTAGACGTGGCGTAAGTGATTTGCAACGTATCTGCCGGCTTTACCAAAGGCGGTGTTTTTAGTGTAATTTGCGCCATATGTTGTGAAGGGATTACATAGAAAGGAACCGTTGCGTAACTGTGTGGGTTAAGCAGAATTTCTTTTGAATCCATGGAACGCAGGAAAGAGACGTTCAGGTACGCACTGCCTACTAAATCATCCGGCAACGTAATGCTTTGTACAGAACTGGTTGTATCGGTTTTAAACCATTTATAGGCATATACTTTTTCTTTTTCCACCGTAATGAGTCCAATCCCGGTATAAGGAGCCGTGATGTTAAAATGCAGCGTTTGCGCGCGGGAGACGGTATCTTTTTCCAGGTTGAGGCGTAATTCGGCACTTCTTTCCATGTTATAAGATATGTTGGCATTACCGGATACCGCGAACTCAATCCGCATGACCTTTTCATCCCCGCTGTTGTGTATTTCAAGTGCATACATACCGGGAGATTGGGTGGGGAGCGCGTAGGAGCTGCCTTCTTTTTTTAGTACAAACGGTTTCGTAGAAAGCGGTGTTTCCTGTAAGACGGATTGATAACGGGATGAATGGTTGGAACGCGCCGGCACGGAAACATATTGCCGGCTGAACAGATGAGTCGTCGAGTCGGTAAGCCCTATGTGGTTTAAGTTGGGGGCCAGGGCGATGAAATCTACCGGTGAGCGTGCATGTTGTTGCAAGTAGGATAAGTCCGCCTGCGTCTTGTACCCCACCACGTACGGTTGAGAGGAAACCATCAGAGTATCTTGTGCTGATACACTGTGTCCGCTTTCTTGCTCAAAGGCCTCTGCCCGCAATACTAATTTGTAGGTTCCCTTGTCGTATGAGGACAAATCAATGGGCTGTTCCACTTCTCCGAAATCGGAGGTGGTTAGCGATTCAAACGTCATGGTTTCCGTTTTAACGGTTCCCGGGCGCGATACAGGGTCGCGGAAAGTATAATCGGAGTACCGATCAAAAGTAAAAGAGGCGGGCTGTAACTGCACTTTGATATTTACCGGATTATTCACAGCCGGCGCGCCAAACAGGTTTTGTACATCTACTTTTGCTTTTAAGCCCTCAAGCGGTTGCCAGCCCTTGTTATGGGGGCTTTGCCAGGTGGCTTTTACCTTTAACTTATCTTCTTGAAATTCTTTGACCTCAAAAGAAGTACCCGAAATATATTGTTTATCTTCGTGATAGACGCGGATTTGGTACTCCCCGGTGGCAGATGACGGCTCGGTGGTATACGTAAAATCGCTCAGCCCGGTAGCTGATAGCGACACTTTTTTATCAAAAACGGTTTTCCCGCGGGGGTCCTCAATGCGTAGTTGAATGGGCAACCCGGCGGTGGAAGACCAGCGTTTGTTTTTGGCTACCAAGGCAAAATGGATTTGTTCTCCGGGGCGGTAAATGCCTCGGTCCGTAAAAAGCAGTACATCTAAATTGTTTTGTTGTTGGTAAGCGTCTTCGCCATTGACATTGAAGCGGTTGTAAATTACTTCCCGGTTGCTGTTGCCTACGGGAATAAAAGAATAATCTTCCCCTTTGGAAACAAGTAAGGCAACCGGTTCTTTTTCGGGGTTCATTTGAGAGGGTAACTCAAAATCAGTTACTCCCTGCTCATTGGTATAGCGGGTTTTCACGAGGGTTCCGTTGCGTGCTAACAGATCTACTTTCGCTTGTGCCAACGGTTGCTGCGAGGATAGTTCTAAGGCAAAAACCTTTAATCCTTTCTCCTCTTTTTTGTACATTAAACCAATGTCCGAAACTAAAATCAAACGTCGCTGGCTGGCTTCTTCGTGCTCATCGGATGCCTCCACGATAAATAAACCGCTACTGTTCTGTTTTAAATATTGACTTAAATCCAAGGTAAAGAAATTGGGTTTCGTTTCGGTGTCTGCTAAAGGAATCGTTTTGCGGAATACTTCCGCGATGTCATATTCATTAAAAGACGAATACCCAAAACAACTATATTCTCCTTCGGTATCTGTCGTCTCATCGTTGTCATCGTAATAGTTTGTGTAATCAATGTACCCAAAGCAGGGTTTGCTGATGTCGCCTTTTATTTGGGAAACCAAGTGGTTGATATCCGCCCGGCGCACACGAGACACCTGTACCTGTACTTTATCAATTCCCTGTGAAACAAATTGTAAAAAGGGTTCTTTTTTCAGCGATAAAACAGAGCCGGATCCAACTATTTTTAAACGTTTGGGATATTTGGCTACAGGCAACACGAAGGCTTTGGATTGCTCGCTGATAAATTCGCCTTCCGAAGTGATCCCGGGCAGAAATTCTACAAAAACATATCTATTTTGGTTGCGAGTTTTTAAATTCGTAGCAATTTGAAAGGAAGCGACGGAGCTGACGCCCGGGATAGCTTTTAACGTAATTTCGGTGGCTTTATCTAATTCCTTGCGTACGGCTTCCACCCGTTGGGCAGCCCAATTTTGCTTTTTGTTCAAGGGCAACAACCAAATTTTCACTTTTTTGTCAGCCAGTAATTTTTGAGCATTTACTAAATCGGTAAACTCTGCAGCCAACGTATAGGGTTGCCCGATGCGAGCCGGCGGTAGGACTTTCACTTCTTTGAGGTTGAAGAACTTGCCGGCGGCTTCCAACGTGAGGTGAGATTTAGCCGCCATTTTTCCCCATTTAACCTGCAACGTAGCTTGCTGGTCCTGGTTCGTCAGTGCAATATTTTCGTACTTAACGTGAAGAACGCGCCCGTTTTTATCTAAACTTACTTGAGACGCAAGTGTTTTGTTGTCTAAGGTCAACACCACGCCCTGGGTTACGTTAGGTTCTACCTCGTAATCAAAATGAATTTTGCCGCTAAGGGACAAGTGCTTTTTTTGTGTGCCGGGTAAGGAGAAAAATTCATCAATAGTAACTTGGTTGGGCAACGTCGTGAAAACAACCTTTTTATTACTCAATTTGACATGAGAGGAAAACAGTTTGGGGGATATGTGTACCTCATATTTTTTAGCGGGTAACCAGGGAGTTTGCGGTTGAAAAGTCAGCGAATCTTGCGAAGGGCCCACCTGCCAGGTTCCACGCACTTGGGGCGTGATGCGTATGAGGGAATTTAGCAACTGGCTGCTTTGTAATACCTCCTGGCGAAACAGGGGGGCTTTTTGTTGGGTAGTGGGGCGTTCAATTTCAATTTTTAGTTGCCCAAAAGCCAAGGTAGCACGTGGGTCGGAAGAGTTTTCGTATGCGGTATCATCTTCTGTTTGTTCCGAAGAAACAGTAGGGGCCTGCGCCGTTAGGCGTATTTTGTCCGGGTTCGTGTGGTAATGTCGCCAGGCAAAGCCACCGCCGACTAGCACAAGTAAAAGTGCTAAACAAAGTAGCCAATGTAATTTAATGTAATGCGTTACTGCGGATAAATTAATTTTCATACCCGTTGTTCCCTCTTATAAGTTATATTTTTCACATTATATCAATTAATAAACCTGCCGGTACTTCCCTACAGGGCCTATATCGGATACGTCCCCGTTATGAAATTACTAGACCGAAAACAGCCCGGGAATGTACAACGGCACAACAGGACGGCTATAAAGTATAATATCGCTATGGAAAACCCATATACAAACGGCTCTTATTTGGTGCGTAACCCTTCCTGGCACAGCGAAGATGCACCGTGGAAATTAGCGCACATTTTGCGTGCGTTAAAAAAGGCACACGTGCCTGCGTTTTCCACCGTGTTGGATGCCGGATGCGGCAGTGGCGCGGTTATCAAAGCGTGGGCCGCGCAAAACCCGCACCTGAAATTTACCGGGTGGGATATTTCGCCCCAAGCGCACGCGCTGGCCGTGCAAGAAGTTCCGCCTCACGTGCATTTTGTGCAGGGCGAAAATTTCCCGTCCGGGCGATTTGATTTGGCTTTAGCCGTGGATGTTATAGAACACGTAGAAAACCCCGCCGACTGGCTTACCCGGTTGTCCGCGTGTGCGTCTGTGTTGGTGTTGCACGTACCGTTGGATTTGTCACTTCGCTCGTGGCTAAATCCGGACTTGTTGGAAAAAGAACGTCAAAGCGTCGGGCATATTCACTTTTTTACCGCGCGGAGTCTCAAAAAGTTTTTGCGCGAACAGCAATGCAAAGTTATTTGCGCCCACTATACCAACAAATATGTGGAACGGCCGCCTAAACTCATGTGTTTGAAAAGCCGCCTGGGTATGGCAATTCGTCAACTGGTGCACTATCTGCTGCCGCGCGCGTGGGCGGCGTATGTAGTAGGTGGATACAGCTTAATGGTAGTGGCGCAACCTATCCGCGGTACAGACTGCGCAGGAGTTTGATTTCTTTGGCGTAGCCGTCCAAATCGTTGGGTGTTTCCAAACAGAAAGGTAAGTTTTTTAATGCCGGGTGGTTGATGACGGCGGACAACGTATCCGTGCCGATTGTTCCGCCGCCAATCACGGCGTGGCGGTCTTTATGCGCGCCGAGAGGATTTAAACTGTCGTTTAAGTGCACGGCTTTGAGTAGCGGCAGGCCGACTTGTTTATCAAAGTCGTTTAACACGTCGTCCAAACGGGTTAAGTCGTATCCGGCGTCGCTGACGTGGCAGGTGTCCATACAAACACCCATTTTTTCACTCCGTTTTACCCCATCTAAAATTCTTTTCAGTTCGTCAAAACTGCGGCCGATTTCACTGCCTTTGCCGGACATGGTTTCCAATAGTACCATGGTGGTTTGGCTAGCGGTTAAAATCTCATTTAATAAATCAATGATAAATTGGGTACCGACTTCCACCCCTTGCCCGACGTGACTGCCCGGGTGAAAATTATACAGATTACCGGGTACATATTCCATACGTTGCAGATCATCCTGCATGGTTAGCAAAGCAAATTCACGCGTTTTGGGGTCGGCCGAGGCCGGGTTAAGTGTGTAAGGTGCGTGGGCGATAATCGGCGCGAAGTGATGTTTTTTCAGTAGCGCGCACAAAGCGGCGGCGTCTTGCGGGTCAATGGCTTTGGCTTTGCTGCCGCGCGGATTACGGGTAAAAAATTGAAACGTATTCGCACCGATAGCAAGTGCCGTTTGCCCCATGGCTTCAAATCCGTCCGAAGAAGATAGATGACACCCAATATGTAACATATTATTTTCCGCTCAAGCGTTGCAGGTCGGCCGCCAGCTGTTCAACATCTTCTTTGCGTGTGGCCCAGCTGGTGCAGATGCGTATGGCCGTTTTATCTTTTCCAACGGGCTCAATGTGGGAAAACACATACTGCTGTTCCAACTTTTTTAACAGGGTGTTGGGCACAATGGGGAACTGTTGATTGGTGGGGGAGTCGCACAAGAAATCAAATCCGGCTTGCCGGCACGCCTGGCGGACAAGAGCAGCCATGTTGTTGGCGTGTTCGGCCAGTTGCAGGTATAAATTGTCCGTAAATAAAGTCAAAAACTGGATGCCTAAGATGCGTCCTTTGGCCAGTAAAGCTCCGCGTTGTTTCATAAAATAGCGGAAGTCCTTTTGCAATTTGGGATTGACGATTACCACCGCTTCGCCCAGCAAAGTACCCAGTTTGGTGCCACCGATGTAAAAAGCGTCGCAACAGCGAGCGAGTTGCGGTAGCGTTAGGTCGTTGCCGGGGGCGGTTAACCCATAGCCCAGGCGGGCTCCGTCTATAAAGAGATATAAGTTGTTTTCGTCACACGCGCGGCGGATGTCCAAGAGTTCTTGCTTGGAATAGAGCGTTCCCAATTCGGTAGGAAACGAAAGATATACCACTTTGGGTTGTGGGGCGAACTCCGGGTTGTCGTCCTGCCAGTGGGCCTGGCAAAGGCGGTCAATTTGCGTGGCGGTTATTTTGCCCTCGCTATTGGGGGCGGTTACCACACGGTGGCCGGTTGTCTCAATAGCGCCCGTTTCGTGCACGTTGATGTGGCCGGAGTCGGCCGATATGACCGACTGGTATGGGCGCAACAAGGCGGCCAACACGGTTAAATTGGTTTGAGTGCCTCCGCTAAGCAAATGGACGGCCGCTTGCGGAGTTTGGCATTGTTGTTTGATCAGCTCGGCCGCCTGCAAACTGTACGGGTCCAACCCGTAACCGGGCAGTTGTTCCAAATTGGTCTGTGCCAATTTTTCCAAAATAAGCGGATGCGCGCCTTCGCTGTAATCGCAATTAAAACGAATCATATTTGTTATTGTACTTTTTTTTACAATTAAATAAAGGATTTTTTAAAAAATCTGCACGTACCGGTAGCGAAAAAACAAAAGGGCTTAACATCGTTTTCCTTTTTGCCACGAGCTGCTCGCACTTGTGGTGGGAAAGTGAAGGGCGTTTGAGGAGTCGTTTGCCGGCAAGGGAAGGCAATTTGGGACAGTTTTTAGTATATTTTTCAGCTGGCCCGATTGCTTGGAAAGCCTACTATATATTTACTATAATATAGAAGGAAGACGCTGCCGCATTTGCGGACTAACCGGGGCAGTTCTGTTTTGGAGTAAAAATAGGCAGGATTTGCCATGAATTAGCGTAAAAGCCACCGGTTAAACCGGTACTTATTTTTTTTACTATTTAAACATCATCCGTAAAGAGGAAAACATGACAACACCTAATACGATACTAGTTACCGGAGGGACCGGGTTTTTAGGTTCGCACTTATGCAAACGGCTGATTAAAGAGGGGCATCGTGTTATTTGTGTAGATAATAATTATACCGGCAGTTTGGATAACGTGCGGGAGTTACTTGATCATCCGAATTTTAAATTTATAGAGCACAACATCATTGAGCCGCTGGCGGTTGATGAAAAATTGGACCAAATTTATAACCTGGCCTGCCCGGCTTCCCCGCGCCACTACCAAGGGAAAGCGGCTATTTTTACTACTAAAACGTGCGTGCTGGGTGTGCTGAATATGCTGGAATTAGCCAAAAAGCACGGAGCGCGCATCTTCCAATCTTCTACTTCCGAAGTGTATGGGGAGCCGGCCGTTCATCCGCAACCCGAAACATACCGCGGTAACGTCAACCCTATCGGTATCCGTGCTTGCTATGATGAGGGGAAACGCTGTGCGGAAAGTTTACTGTTTGATTACTACCGCGAAGAAGAGGTGGATATTAAAGTCGTGCGTATTTTTAATACGTACGGCCCTTACATGAACCCGGAAGATGGCCGCGTGGTCAGTAATGTGATTTGCCAAGCGTTGCGCGGGGAAGACATTACCCTGTATGGAGACGGCACGCAAACGCGTTCGTTCTGCTACGTGGACGATTTAATTGAAGGTTTTATTCGGATGATGGATTCTCCCAAAGGCTTTACGGGCCCTGTCAATTTGGGTAATCCGGGTGAGTTTTCTATGAACGAACTGGCCCAACTGGTTATTCAAAAAGTGGGGGGCAACCATAAGATTGTTTACCGGCCGCTTCCCAAAGATGATCCCACGCACCGAAAGCCCGATATCACCCTGGCCAAGGAAAAGTTACATTGGCAGCCGCAAGTCCCTTTATCGCAAGGGTTGGATAAAACCATTGCTTATTTTAGACAACATACAGAGGCAAAATAATGAAAGTAGCTATTATCGGTACCGGTTATGTAGGTTTGCCTACGGGGGTAGGGTTGGCCGAACTAGGCAACCAGGTTACATGTATTGACCGCGAACCGCGCAAAATTGAAGCACTCAAGGCCGGAAAAATTACCTTGTTTGAAGAAGGACTGGAAGAACTTTTCCACAAGAATATAAAAGCGGGGCGTATTTGCTTTACGACTTCTATGAAAGAGGGGGTGGAAACGGCTGACCTGGTTATTATTGCTGTGGGTACGCCGCCGCACCCGATTACCAAAGAGGCGGACATGAAATATATTCACGCTGCCGCCACAGAACTAGCTGAATATTTGCAAGGATATACGGTTATTGCCACCAAAGATGCCGTGCCGGTAGGAACGGGAGATGATATTGAACAACTCATTTCCAAGAAAAACCCGACGGCAGAGTTTGACGTAGTATCGTTACCGGAATTTTTACGCGAAGGGTTTGCCGTGCACGATTTCTTCCACCCGGACCGCATTGTGGTGGGGGCCAATACCCAACGTGCCAAAGAAGTCATTGCGGAACTGTACAAGCCGTTTAAGGGCAAAACAAATATGCTCTTTGTTAAACGCCGCTCCAGCGAAACGATTAAATACGCTTCTAACGCGTTTTTAGCTATTAAAATTCATTACATTAACGAAATGGCCAACTTCTGCGAGAAAACCGGCGCTGATGTGTACGAAGTAGCCCAAGGTATGGGGCTGGATAGCCGCATCGGGCCGAAATTTTTAAATCCCGGGCCTGGGTATGGCGGTAGTTGCTTCCCCAAAGATACCAACGCGATGGCCTTTATGGGGCGCGTCAACGGGGTGGAGTTAAGTTTAATTGAAACGGCTATTAAGGGCAACGCGGTCCGCAAAAAGGAAATGGCCAAGCGGGTGTTGGATAGCGTGGTCAACCAAAAAACACCGAAGATTGCCGTGCTCGGGCTGGCTTTCAAAGGTGGTACGGATGATTGCCGCGAAAGCCCGGCTATGGAAATTCTGGGTGAAATTTTAGCTGTTCCCGGTCCGCGCGTGACGGTGTACGATCCCAAAGCGATGGAAAACGCCAAAGCGTTATTGGGTGACAAAGTGCAATATGCACAAGATGCTTACGAAGCAGCCCGCGGGGCCGATGTGGTAGTTATTTTAACGGAGTGGAACCAGTTCAAAAAGTTGGATTTAGCCAAACTGGCTACCGTGATGCACCACAAACGCATGGTGGACTTGCGCAATACGTTCCGTACGCAGGATGCTACGGCTGCCGGGTTTGAGTACGTCGGAGTTGGGAAGTAATGAAACGGGTACTTGTTATGGGCGGGGCCGGGTACATCGGCTCGCATACGGTCCAACACTTGTTAAATAACGGCTACGAAGTAGTTGTGGCTGATAACCTAATCTATGGTCACCGTGAAGCGGTGGACCCGCGCGCGACATTTGTGCGCGCGGACTTGTTGGAACCGGCTTCGCTGGCACAAGTATTTAAACAATATCCGGTGGACGCAGTGGTTCATTTTGCGGCGTTTGCCTATGTAGGGGAAAGTGTAACCGCACCGGAAAAATATTACTTTAACAATGTGATCGGTACGATAAATTTACTGCATGCGATGCTGGTACACGGCGTTAAGAAAATTGTTTTCTCCAGCACATGTGCTACGTATGGCGAGCCACATTACACGCCGATTGACGAGAAACATCCGCAAAATCCCATTAACCCTTACGGCCGTACGAAACTGATGATTGAGCAAATTTTTGCCGATTACCGGCGTGCTTACGGATTAAAACATATTGCGTTGCGGTACTTCAATGCGGCAGGCGCGGCGGCAGACGGTTCCATTGGCGAGAGCCACACGCCCGAAACCCATTTAATTCCGCTCGTGTTGCAAGCTATTCGCGGGGAGCGGCCCGAGATTAGCGTATTCGGTACCGATTACGACACGCCCGACGGTACGTGTGTCCGCGATTATATCCACGTGGAAGATTTAGCCCTGGCGCACCGCCTGGCACTGGAAAAGTTGGAGGAGTACAGCGGGTGTATCAATTTAGGTACGGGCCTTGGCAGCAGCGTGAAAGAAATTATCCGTGCAGCCGAAAAAGTAAGCGGTCGTGCATGTCCTGTTAAATATGCACCACGCCGCGCAGGCGACCCGGCCCAACTGTTTGCCGATAACAAAAAGGCCCAAGAAATTTTGGGTTGGCAACCGCGCTATACAGATATTGCGGAAATTATCCGCACGGCCTGGAATTGGGAGCAAAATAGGAGATATTAATGCGTAGCGTAAAAAATTTAATTGTGGGGTGCGGGTTGTCCGGGGCGGTAGTAGCGCAGCGGCTGGCTTTGCAAAAAAACGAGGAAGTGTTGGTAATCGATCGCCGATCTCATATCGGCGGAAATATTTTTGACGCCAAGGACCCGGCTACCGGCATTACCGTGCACCGTTACGGTCCGCATGCTTTCCATACGAACAGTAAGGAAGTGTGGGATTATTTAAGCCAATTCACACAATGGCACCGGTTTATGCACCGGGTAAAAGCCGTCATAGACGGGCGTGAAGTAATTATCCCTTTTAATTTGGATAGTTTGTACCAGGTTTTTCCGCAAACGCTGGCCGAAAAATTAGAAGTAAAATTACTGGAAAAATTCGGTTTCAACCAAAAAGTACCGATATTAGAACTGCGTAACGCGCATGATAAGGATTTGGATTTTTTGGCACAGTATGTGTACGAAAAAGTTTTCCTGGGCTATACCACCAAACAATGGGGTGTCAAACCGGAAGAGTTGGATCCGTCCGTCAGTGCTCGTGTGCCGGTGTATATCGGCCGGGACGACCGCTACTTCCAGGATACCTATCAGGCCATTCCGCAAGACGGCTACACGACCTTGGTTAAAAATATGTTGTCTCACCCTAAAATCCACGTGGAGCTCAATACTGATTTTAAAACCGTGAAAGATAAAATTAACTATGAGCGGTTGTTTTTTACCGGGGCTATTGACGAGTTTTTTGATTACGAACTGGGCCGCTTGCCCTATCGCAGTTTGGACCTTGTGTTCCGAACGCACAACATGCCTTATTTGCAATCCGGTCCGCAAATTAACTATCCGGAAAATTACGATTATACCCGTTCTACCGAGTACAAGTATTTCTTGGATGAAAAGTCGGATAAAACGGTAGTTTCTTATGAGTATTCCTGCCCGTTTGAAGAAGGCAAAAACGAACGGTATTACCCTATCCCCGATGGTAAAAATGCCGCTTTGTATACCAAGTACGCAGCCAAAGCTCGTGCGCTTAAAAACGTATGGTTTTTGGGCCGTTTGGGAGATTATAAATACTACAACATGGACCAAACCGTCCTACGCGCACTAAAATTAGTTGAACAGATTGAGGGTGTTTAAAAATGACAAAAAAATTAGTAGTTGTTTCCGATATTGGTTATTTCCCGGATAGTTTGATTTGGTTTAAAGAACAAGGTTTTGACCTCTATTATGTGGAATTAAAACATATTTACGGCCATTTGGTGGATTCGCGCAGCATGTTCAGATGTATGGGGGCTAAGTGGGTCCATGTCAACGAATTGGATAAATTGTATGAACAATTAGATCAAGACACCTTAGTTATTTCTGGCCCTACCTTTGCCGGTAGTGTGCCGACAGTAGCGGGAAGCGTTTTTGATTTGGAAAAGGGCGAGCCATATTGTCCGGTAACTATGGAGCGTATGGAAACCGTTTATACGCTGTCCAAATATAACCACGACCACAAATGCGGGGCTAAATTTGTGCTGTTTTTCAACGGTGATACCGGTTTCGGAAGCCAAAGAATGGTAGATTTTTTCAATGAAAAAATCCAATACATAGATGTTTTAATGTTTGACAACGATTTGCTACGTGAAATGGTGTTGCAGAACAGCCAAGTGGCCCGCACGAAACAAACTTTAATCGGGTGGTTGGAAACCCCGTTAAAACGGCATGTCATTCATCAAACGAAAAAACCCAAACATGAAATCCTTTCTCTAGGACGTTGCTTATCTGCTTTGGAAGTGATGAAATATAATAAAATTCGTTTGCCTATTATTTATTTCCCATTTCCAAATCCACGCCCCAAACTAAAAGATTTAATACGGTACATGAAAAATAAAGCACGCGGATTGCGGTTGTCTTACAAGTTAACCGGGTTAGCGGGTTCTATGAAGAAACTAAAAAGACATCGCCAGGCTTTCTTGGACCTTGAATCGGACCGGGCCTTTGGCCTTTCGCATATGCACGATGTGTTCATTGGAGGCGTTGAACGTTTTCAAAAAGACAGAGCTTATTATTTATCTGCCGAAGGGAATTTGGTCGCCCAATGTGCCAATACGCCAAAGGAATTATATTACCCATTTGTAAACAACCCCAACAAAGAAGCTTGTTACTTGATGTACGGTATTATTCCGTTAATCTCTCACGCGGAAAATAATTATTACAAAACTTTACTGGAAAAGAAAATGGCTATTTTAATCCGGGAAAGACAGGATTTTTACAACGCGTTAGCCATGTCCGATGCGGAAATTCAACAGTATCGCGATAATATTTATGCCAACCGTGATTTGTTTACTTTTGATCACGTTGGGGAGATGTTGGTGGATGTGTTGAATAAAAGAATGTAAATTACCGTGATGATGTAGATGTACCAGATATTTTGTTTAATTAAAGTTACAACAGCAATTTCACTTGGGTACACAGGTGTGCATGAAAGATAAATTGAAATACGTCCAAAAAAACAAGATAACACCTAGTATTAAAATTCTGGTTTGTTATCACAAGCCAGCGAGGTTGTATAAGAGCGATGTCTTTGTGCCGATACACGCCGGAAGGGCATTAGCCAAGCAAAGTGGGATATTGAGCTCCGCAGAACAGAATTGGATGACAACTCATCTAATTGGGGATGATACCGGGGAAAATATCTCTAATTTGAATTCGCATTTTGGTGAATTGACAGCCATTTATTGGGCGTGGAAAAACTATGATAAGCTAGGGAATCCGGACTATATCGGTTTGGAGCATTACCGTAGAGTGTTTTTCCCTGCAGATATCTGCGTAGCGGTACATTATGATATCACAGCTCCGCTTATACATATTTCCCCGCAAGAAACCATTGCCCAGCAATTTGTGCAAGGGCACAACTCCGATGATTTGTTTACTGCGCTTGATTTGTTGGCCAAAAAACACCCTGTTTACACTGAAACTATCCAAAAATATCTTGACCAACATAACAGTTATTTTTTCAATATGTTCATCATGAAGAAAGAACTATTTTTTGAGTATTGCTCGGTGTTATTCCCTACTCTATTGGAGACTCATGCTCATATAGACTACAGCTGTTATACGGCATACAACCAGCGCATGCCTGGGTTCATTGGGGAACGCTTGACGCATTTATTTGTTGCCCAAAAGGCCTCTTCTTGCAAGATCCACTCCTGTCGGGTAGTTTTTCAAGAAACGCCCCCTTCGGATGTTTCCGCTTGTGGGCTTGGAGGAACAATAGTTAGATTGGGCTTGTTGTTTCAGGGATGCCGTTGTCATCTGCTAAGTTGGTTGACATGGGGGCGCACCCGCAAATATTACCAGGCAAAACAACAAAATTATTATGCCCGTTGGAGCACGCCGCGTTTAGGACACTAAAAAGGAATTTTCATGGAGTATATAATTTTTTGTCGTGTTTTTGGTGAATGCTGCTGTCGGCAAAAGTATGCAGGCCCAATATGGTATTTTGTATAACAAAATAGAGTCATGTCTTTAAAATTACAATGTCAGTAGATTATGAAAAAATTGCTTAACCAAAACTTATTAGTTAAAAATTTCCGCCGGATGTGGCCGTATATAAAACCCTATTGGTTTCGTGCCGGCTTGGGGGTGGCACTGACGGTTCCCGTAGGCGCGTTGGACGGTGCGGTGGCGATGTTCTTAAAGCCATTTATGGATAAAGTCATGGTGGATAAACAACCACATTTTTCCGCGTTGATTCCATTTTTGATTGTTGGTTTTACAACCCTGCAGGGGATCTTGTTGTACTCGTCCAACTACCTCAATACGTGGGTGGGTCAAAAAATTACTATTGGCGTTAAGCGCAAATTGTATGCCAAATTGCTTTCTATGGACACTTCGTACTTTGATACGAATACGTCCGGGATGATTCTGTTCCGCTATTCCAACGATGCGGAAATGGCTTCCACGGGGCTGGTAGATAATTTAAAAAAATTCCTGTCTAAGACGTTTTCCTCTCTTTCGCTAATCTGTGTGCTTATTTATAACTCCTGGCAACTTTCCATTATTGCCATTGCGGTGCTGGTCGTGTTTGTGTACCCCATGGCCAAAGTGCGTAAAAAAATGAAGGAAATTTTGGAACGTACCGTTGGGAATTTATCGTACGTAATGACCATTTATAACGAAACGTTCTCCGGCAATAAAACCATTCGCTCTTTTACGCTGGAAGATACTTTCCAGGACCGTTTCCGCCAAGCTACAGACCTCACTTTTGCACTGGCGATGAAAATGGTTAAAGGGACAAACTGGCTTTCCCCGGTGATGCATATTTTGATGTCTATCGGTATTGCGTTAGTGATTGGGCTGGGGAGTTATTTAATCGTCAGCGGACGAATTACCAGCGGTAACTTCGTGGCGTTTATTGCTGCGCTGATGATGTTATATTCCCCGTTAAAGGGGGTGGGCAATAACTACGTAGCCATTCAAAACTCGTTTTTGGCCATAGACCGTATTTTTGATATTTTGGACTTACAACCCAACATGAAGGACCACCCGGATGCCAAAGTGCTTACCGAAGTGCGCAAGAATATTGTGTTTGAACATGTCCACTTTTCGTATGTGCCCGGGCATGAGGTGTTGCACGATATCAATTTGGAAATCCCGGTTGGCAGCACAGTGGCCTTGGTGGGCAATTCCGGCGGTGGGAAAACAACCATTTCCGCCCTATTGCCCCGCTTATACGATATCCACAAAGGCAGCATTAAAATAGACGGTACCGATATCAAAAATATCACCCAACAATCGTTGCGGCGGCAAATTGCCATGGTGTTCCAGGATAACTTTTTGTTTTCCGGCACGATACGGGAAAATATTTTGTTAGGTAATGCCAACGCTTCCGAAGAAGTAATGTGGCAGGCCCTCACAAATGCCTGTTTGGACGAATTCGTTCGGCAGTTGCCCCAGCAGTTAGATACCCAAATCGGCGAGCGCGGTATTTTGCTCTCCGGCGGTCAAAAACAACGCTTGGCTATTGCGCGTGCATTTGTCAAAAATGCCCCGGTAGTTATTTTGGACGAAGCCACCAGCGCGTTGGACAATAAGTCCGAACGGGTAGTGCAAGAGGCGTTGGATAATTTAATGAAAAACCGCACCGTTATTGTGATCGCCCACCGCTTAAGCACCATTCAAAATGCGGATAAAATTGTTGTCATTAACGACGGATGCATTGCGGAAGAAGGCATCCATGCGGACTTGCTCAAACGTAACGGCGCTTACGCTGCGTTATACTCCATGCAATTCAAACCGGTTTCCGCTTAAAGTGCAAACATTTCCATTTGGCTGAATCTTTTCCCAAGGTCTAATGTCCTTTGTTTTTCTTTGCGCAAAACTGGGTAATAGCGGAGGGGCGTGTATTTAGATAGTAGTTTCTCAAAAAAAATCCGCCTGTTGGTCAATGGGAAATCAAGGGGCCTAGGTCCAATTGTTCCCAAAAAATAGGACCAAAGACCCTGTTTTATTAGTATAATGAAAATTTAGAATATTAGAAGTAGTAATTAAAACACACAAAGAAAGTGAGGAGACAAAAAGAAAATGAAACAAAAAGTGTTGGTACTGACGGTGTTGTTATTGCCGTCGTTAGCGTTCGCGCAATCCCGGGGAGACATGCTCCCTTTCCAAGGCCCTACTGGTGCCATGGCGGGGATTACGCAAACACACCAAACAAAAGTAAGCGATAGAAATCAAGCCGCCCTGTACAAGGTGTTAGAAAACCTGTCAGAGGAAGGGGCGAGCTTCAAAACGGCGATTGATAACTTCAAGAGCCATGTCAATACGTATCTGGTCCGCACGGACAACAACAGCGTGGAGACCGTGAACGATGTAGTGGTGGAACTCAATGCGCTAACTGCGAATTTTGAGGGGTATCTAAGTGCCCAACAAGTACGGCTTAACGTACTAAAGGGAGCAGCTGCCAAACCCGAAGACAACACAACTTCTTGTTTTGTGGCAGAATCTATCCGTTGGTACTACATTGGCGAACGAGTAAACAGTGCGATGGCAAACCGCCGCTTGGAGAAAGCGGAAAAAGCCATGCAAAATGAGCGTATCGCTTTGATGAAATATTTGAATGAATTGGACGGGGGGACGTTGTCCGACTATTTAAATATGAATCTAGTGAATTGTTCTTTTGACGAAGAAATGTTGCAACAGGCCACTAAATGGCAAACAGAGCTAGCGGCTGCGGCAACAGCTCCTTTGTTATAACAATTAACCCTGGCTTGATGCCGGGGTTTTTTAATGAATCAAAAACCGCCCAACAAAGGCGGTTTTAATTTTTTTATAAAGCTTTTTCTGCATTTTTAACATTTATCCTCTTTTTCAAAAAGGCCGTATTTCCAAGGGATTCGTGGTCCAAATGACCTAGGGCCGCTAAGCATGCGTTAGCATGCGCGGGCGGCGGGCTGCCACAAGAAGCAGAATAGAGGAATTATAGGTGGGAGAGTACTAAAATAACAGAGAAGAGCCAAGGCAGTAAGCACTTGGCTCCTATTAACTATCAAGAATAACCCATCATTGCTCATGAAGCTCGATGCTTCCTAATTTTTTCACTAACAGTGGTAACCTCGTGCCCGTAAAAAGCCGCGCACATAATCTCTTTTTTGGGCGTGTATCCATTGAAATGTCTTCAAAAGCATATAAATTGATCGTAAGTAATGAATCATCTGGAGCACGCATTACATCGACTTCCATCTTATATATTTTTTATCACCTAACTTATACCTTTTGACATGATTAACTTTAGTTTGGTATTCATACTTTGTTACAGTAGAAGTAATAAAAACCGCCCCTGTTACTAGGAGCGGCTTGTGGATTAAGGAATAACGAATTATAGTAGTTCTTCGCTTGATGCTGTATCCGTATCGTTTTCTATTTCTTCATTCTGAGAATTGTCTTCATCTAAGAATTTCAGATTGTTCGGTCGAGCTTGCACGGAATGATCAGCTGTCGGGATAGCATATAGTTTATTCCTTTTAATTTCACTAATAAAATATTTTAGACTATGTTTTCTAATATGTGCTCCCATTGTTGCATGGTTCGCAAATATCCAAGTAACAGCAAGTGGAAGCCATATTAAATCTGTAACACGATCAGATGTTGTGACAGAATAAACTTCTTTTCCATCAACGAATAAATACATAGTTATATCTAGGTAAAAATTCATCCAAACAGGGATAGTTAACAATAGATAACCTGCCACCAATCCCGTTGCTTGTTGGTCTTCATATGACGTGCCAGTTAGTTTTAAATCAAAGTGGTAATGATAGTCACTTTTTGCAGCAAATGTTGTTGAATAAACTCGATTAAACAACTGCGATTTTTTAAAGGAATCTTTAATGGTTTTCTGTAATTGTTTTTGAGAAATGATTATATCATCGCCAACTTGCTGATAGTAAGAAACAGAAAAAGAAACATCTCTTTTCTTGTAATCTTTGTCTACTTTGAGATCTTCTTTAGGTATGTGAGGAAGAGAACCGCTTCGGAAAGACATGCATCCTGTAGTTAAAATTAACGCTAACAATAACGCAATACATTTTCTCATAGACTTTGTTCCTCTCTCTTTTCTGCCTTCAGATTATCAAAATCGCCTTCCGCAGAATATTCAGACATAATTTCTACCTGTTCTTTTGGAATCATAAATACAGCCAGTTGTTCAAAAACAGCCGTTTCATAAGCTCCTGACACAAAAGCAGTAGATACGGATGTCGATGTCCCCGAATAGGTGGTATTATAAGAAGACATTCCAGAATACGAGCCACTTCCATACGTTCTGGCATTAAAATTAGAATTCCCTATATTACCGTAAGTATATGCGGACGAATTCACTGTCCCTGAATGGTATCCAGTCGTATTTATAGATCCTTGATGATATGTCGTATTGACTTGAGGAACAGCCAAGGTATACCGGTGTTCTTGCGTACCTGTTTGTTGCGAACCAATAATAACAAGAGGCGCGCCAATTTTTTCCGCCCATTTTTTTGCTTTTATTCGTGCTTCCCATTCACCCTCAAAATGAGAACTCCCCAAGACAACATATCCTTGGTCTGCGTATTGTAATACTCTCTCTTGAAGATTTGTAGTCTCAATAATTTTGGCTTTCACGTGGATTTTCTTTAAAATATTTAACCCTTCATCGTTATAATTATCTTTGAATTGATTTGTAGCACAGCCACAAAACGTCATCAAAACGGGTAATAGTATTAATATTTTTTTCATGCTATTGTCCTCAAAAACATATCGCTATGATGATAAAATCTTTATAGAATTACAGTACTAATTCATAGTATATCAAAAAACCATGGCAACGTGAGGTTGCTTTATAAATTAAAAACCGTCTCTATGGCTAGGAGCGACTTGTAAAGTCAATAAATATATTATGGACTAGCAGTTTTATAGCAGATTACAGTAAGTCTTTACCATATGGTGATCGGCTGTAGTTGAAATCCACCTCCAAAGCAGTGCGAAAGACCTATATTTTGCAATATGTCATGGCCAAGGACGTATCCTTAATCGTTGTGTTAAACAGGCATAGAGAAGCTGGCAGTCATTGCCAGAATATTGACAATAAAGCTACAAAAATGCGCAAAAACCTGCAAAAAACGTCCCTTTTGGGCCACTGACCGGAAAAGCTATCAAACAGGTATAAAATAAGAAATCCTCGTCGGAAAACGAGGATCCTAAAAATCGCCC
>JAKSPG010000060.1 GCA_024405075.1 Elusimicrobiaceae bacterium
CAGCGCATCAAACCGAATCAGCATTTCCCGAAAACGACCGATATCGTCCCAATCAAGCGGATACGGGGCGATATCTACCGCCAAGGACGGTTGTTTGTTGTGCGCGCTATGCGGATAGCAAAGACGGCTGGTCCCTTGGGCAAAAGCTTTGTTTTGGGTCTGTTCGTCACGATAACCTTCCAATACGGTAAAATCGTACTGTTTAATAAGCTCTCGACAGACCGTCTGCAAGTCCGCGTGACAGGAAGCTAATTTAAGTTGGCTCGCCCGGCTAAATGTTGGCATAACTGGATTTCGCCCTCCAATTTCCCCACCCGCTCTTGTAAGTGATTGTATTTATCTTGTTTTTGTTCCAGGCGGGCAATATCTTTGCGAATGGCTTTTAATTCCCCCCACAACGTGCCGGCGGCAAAAACCAATACAATCATTTTCCATACGGCAGAAAACACCACTTCACCCATGGTTAATCCTCCCCGTTACGCAAGCCAACACACAACGTTTCAATTTCCTGCACTTTCTCTTGCACGTATGTTCCCACGGCGATATTTCCGGCCAAAATGATTTCCCGCAAAGGCCGTATCAAGCCGGTGGCAGCTTCCAACGCGGTCACTTGGTTTTCCAATTTTTGGTGCTGTTTTTGGGCCAAATACTGCGGGGTGTCGGCGAACTCAAAATTTTCTATCGGCCGCTGTGTTTCCTTTATTTCCAACCCAGCATACTGCGGCATAAATTTTAAAGTACTTTCTAATTTTTCTCTATTTGTGTCAAACAACACAATTTGATTGTTTAATTCGATATAATAAGTCATTATGCGGCCTCCGAAATACTTCCTTGTGCATATATAAATCTGAAAGACACAAAGCTAATGTTGTTATAGGTTAATACTACGTTATCCCCTTTTTGGACAGGTAAAAACACTTTGTACTCAAACATAATGTGTCCGTAAACGCCTTGCGCCAAATTTCCCGCAGTTGTATTTTGTAGTTCCAACCAGGTGTCAACATTGTTTGATACCCCCATACCGATAGCACAAAAATATCCGTTGGCCGGCGCGGTATAACTCCCCCCGGTTGAGCCGACTGTTAATGCATCATAAGTCGTTGAAGGCGCGAACATTTTTGCCGCTTCAATTTTCCCGGCATCGGTTAAATTGGATAAGCCCGTGTCGGCTCTTCCGCTCAATGCCTGTGCAGCCTGCGTGGCACTCCCCTGCGCCGCTTGGGCCGATGCAGTGGCGGATTGTGCATAAGTATCTGCCGTCTGAGCATAAGTATCCGCAGTCTGAGCCGAAGCTGCCGCCGCTTGGGCAGACACTTGGGCACTTTGTTGGGCGGTAAATATATCTGCCAACACGGTATCGGGGTCTATATTAAAAGATTGGGCAGACACCGGGTACTTAATACAGCGGTCTATTCTTTCGGATAATTCTTGTACCTGTAGTGTTAGCCTGTCATAGCCCTTTTCCAGCACCTCGGCATCTAATTCTCCCTGGCGAAGCAAGTCAATTCCCTGCGTTTGCGGGGTTTGACGTACTAGCGTTATTTTCCAGCCCGAAGCCAATAAACTTTTCCCACTGGCCTCAGTTGGATACGTTAACGTATCCGCCGCAGCGTTAAGTGCAAAATCCGTCGTAATTTCCGTTTCTACTCCTGCCGGGGACGTAAGAAATACCCGCAAATCTTCTGCCTCGCAGAGCGGAAAATCTACACTCCACGTGCGTGTTAAACCGTTTCCGGCATAAGTACGTTTCGTTCGTTGTATTGAAACTGTCATTGTTCTCTCCTAACAAGTTAATAATGTTTTTATTTTTTGCCAAATTTGCAGGCGATCTTCTGTCCGCCCCGCCCCGGATAACACTGCATACGTAGCCCGCGTGATATCTTGGCCGTCAAATCCTTGACGATTCATCCACACGTTTATCCCGCGTAATAACCAATCCTCTGCGGAAGTATCTTGCCCTGCCTGTTGCTGTAACTGTCTGGCCTGCAAGAGCAGATAATCCCGCCCGCTACACAACCCTTTTTCAAAGGCTTCTTGCACTTGTGCGGGACGTGCTTGGCAGTAATTTTTGACAAACCACGCTTGTTGTTTATCGGAAGCCGGCGTTTGGCTACGTCGCACGGCTTGCAAAGCTTGCTCAAGCATGGGTTCGCTTAACACCTGTTGTGTTTCCAACAATTCCTGTGCCTGCGGCACATCCGTATGGGCTAACTGTTCGTACACAACCGCTTGGTCGGCCGCGGTTTTACGGTGGGCCGTTTCGGCCAATATGTCAATTTCCCGCCGGATATTTTCCCGTAAAGACGCATTAGGTTCCTCCAGATGTTCCAACGCCCATGTTTGCGTCTGCTGCGGTTGGTTTGCTTGCTGCAAAGCTCCCTGACGCCACAAGCGGGCTGCTTCAGCCCTGGCATAGGATTGACATACTTGCCGGGCACAACTAATACGTGTGGCTTCGGATAGATAAGCACCGTGATCTTCCAATACTTGTTGAGCCGTTTGCCAATCCCCTTGGGCTAATGAATACGACATATTTTTTACTACAGCTTGCGCTTGCAAACGGGCGGCTTGTTCTTGTACTTCTTGTGGGTTTAGGCCCGCTTGTTGCAGGCGCGTTTTATAAGCCGGAATTTGCAAATCCAAGTATGTTTTTAACGAAGCACTGTCCGGCAAGGTGGCACTGACCTGTTGTGTCCACCTTTCCTCTTGTTCAAGCTGTTGGATTTGATGCTGATGCTCATCCCGTCCAGCTTCGTGTTTTGCCGTGTAACGCAGAGCCGCATAATCCCAGGCGGCCGGGGTATTGGCAGATTCTTCATTCAGATGAGAAACAGCCAATTGGTCCAAAGAAGTTTCGGACAGTTGGCCCTTCGTTTTTACTTCTTCCTGCACTTGATGCATGAAATCCAAACGCTGTGAAGTGACGGACGATTCGTTTGGTTGTGCGATGGGCTCGGCGGTTGCTTGCGGCCCGGTAAGTCGTTTATGGTATGGATAAGTAGGTACTGTCGGCATATATACTCCTAACGGCCTGTCAAATAAGTTAGTAAAGAAGTTCCTAACTTCCATGCAGACGAATTTTTATGCGCTGCTTGACGATAGGCTTGCGCCGTATTTTGTAGAACACGTATTTTCTCGGCGGCAGCTATATTATTTTCATACACGCTGTTTTGCAAAGCATGTTGGATATTCTCGCCCTCCATGAGTGCTTGAAAGCGGTTGTTTTGTAATACTTGTTGCACAGTAGCCGAATTGCTACGCAGACCGGAAGAGGCCCACTGCGTCCGTTGGGTAGCATTTGTTTGACGATAGTTGTTGTATACTTCGCGCATTTTTTCTCCGGCCGATTGAAGCAAATATCCGTTTTTCCGTTCTGCTTCTGCCGCCGCTAAAGCGGCTTGATATTCCTGTTCATTGGCGGCTTGCCGGTAACCGGCCGCCGACGAGTTTTGTTTGCGTAATGCTTGTAGCGAGGAAGAAATTCCCTTCCCCCCATTCTCTATAACTCCTCCCATTTACTCCTCCTAAATACAAAATGTAAAAAACAAATTCCATGGTGTTGCGTTTTTCGGCCGGTTATTTCACCACCCAAACGCACAATCAATTTTCCGGCGGCGCAGTAGCGTGAATCAAACTCGTTTTCCAATACAGGATACAAGTCAAGCCACCTACGCAGTTGCCGTTTAGCCAAACGTACAAACGAGAAAGGACACCGCTCTATATTCCGCCCGGTGAGTAGCCACACACAGGCCGATGGACTCAACATCGTTTGCACACAAATACCTGCCAATGCGGCTACTTCACCCCGATAGATTAAACATACACTTTGGTACGACTCACAAATGAATCTTTCCAAACAATCCGCAATTTCTTGCCCGGCATGTGAACAGGCCAATTCCCGACGGTCATTTTTGCGCAACACGCGGGCCAAAGAGCGGCCGTCTGCGGCTTGCGCCGCACGAAAAACAAGATCCGGTTGAAACATAATTTTTTTTCGTGAAAAATTCTGCGGTCCTGTTTACCTATGCCAGACGGCAAGATATACTTAGTAAGGTAACGGGTAACGGGTCTTGCTGGGTAAAGACCAACGAAGGCATCCTGGTATGTTGGCCGGATAAAACAAATTCGTACTGCCCCGTTTTTAATGCAAGCGGCGTGTTGTATGGTTCATCGGTACGTTGGATAATTTCCTCGGCTGTTTCGTTGGCTAATCCTACTAGACCACCGCGACTGTCGGCAAATTGTAACGTCGCCCCGACAATTCTTCTTTTTTTGTCGATTACTACCCCGGATGTTTCAAAAACGGCCGGGAGCGTTTGCAGTTGCGCTTGGTAGTTAAGCCCTACATGCACACAATTTGCTGCTTTAGGTAACGTAATTTTACCGTCGGATACTACTTGAGCCGCCAACGGATTACCATCTGCCAAAATACCCACCGTTTTCCCTTCCAAATGTTCCAAGCCGCTCACTTCGCTAAAGGCCGTATCCGACCGTTTAGATACGCTTGCATCTAAGAATACCTGTTCAGGCGCAGATTTATCGGCTAAACGCTGTAATAATTTTTCAATATAGTAATGGCCGTCACGCTCCACCGCAAACCAAATTTCGTCATACCCACGGTTGGCAATGGCACATACACTGCGAAAATATCCTTGCGTACTATGGTGTGTCCAGGCACAAACTTGTTGTTCCGGTACGTATGTTAAGGAAGCCAACATCCCGTCCGACAACACACACCACAATAAATTATCCGGCTCCTGCTGGTAGCACATCTCTTTAATTTCTTTGTTAGCAAATAAATGCTTGGCACACAGGGTCAAATCGTCCCCGGTATAGGAAGCGGACGTATAATCGTAACAAAAATCCCGCAGCGCACTGCCGCGTGCTTGTACGTATAGAGCGTGGTTACCTACCAGTACCGACGGGACTCGGCTGGCCCCGCGTTCCCCCTGCTGGGCCAGCTGCACCGTGTACGGTGTGAGTGCACCGGAGGAGGAAAGTATCCACTCGCTGCCGGAAGTAAAAATAATCAATTTTCCTGCGGCCGCTACCGAATGAACTGCATTTAATTTTTTACCAGATAAGTTTAAACTGATAGCATCGGCGTCCTCTAGCGTCGTGCGGGCATGCCCGAAATTCTGGTACTCTCCCGTCTTAGAAAACCAAACAGTTTGCGGTTCTGCTCGCGTGCCGGCCAACCCTAACCGGTCCTGGTATACAAATACACATGACGGGTAACCGCTTTTTTCCCCAAATGAGCCTTCTGCCCAGTTGCTGGTCCAATCTTCGCTACCGCACCCGCGCTCCAACGATACGGTTACTTTTCGCTCGTCTACAAAATTCTCTACTACGGCAATACCCTGCTGCACAAAAGCCGCTGATGATAGTTCGTACCCGGCTTCCCCGGTAATACCGCAAGCACGCAGGCGAAGGTAGTAAATTTCTCCTTTGTCATTCAGCGTGCCTGTTACGGTAATATTATCTTCTCCCGATGCACGGATAAAATATTTAACAGCTTGCCAAGAATCCCCCGCATCTTCGGATTTTTCTAACACCAAAGTTCCCGTCCAGTTTCCGCTGGTACGTACTTGCCAATCCGAAGCAGATTTAATAGTGCTGGAAGAAGATTCGTACCCTAAGGTACCCAACTGGTACTGGCTTTCCACCGTGTGGGTTAAGCTAAAGCGTGTGCCGACATGTTGAGGAGAAAAACAATCAAAATCACTTTCCAGGATGTAATCCACTTCGCCGGACGGTACTGTTTCTCCCTCGTTTACCCCGCCGGACAAAACTTGCTCTGTTATCAAGCTGGGATCATGCAAGAAACTATCGCGGTATACTAAACGTAGCGTAGCGCCGTTCCAATCGCCACCGGTTGCTTGCGGAGAAGTAATCTGCAACACACCTCCCGAGTTAGTCGCACTAAGTCCTTGAGAAGAATAAGTTGTATTAAAATCCGATACCAACTGTCCCAAATCTAATCCGTAATCACGGGCCGCAAAAAACAGCTGGTCATTGAAATAACCGTACACAAAGTAACGGCTATCCACCACCGGCAAAAAGGAAAGCGAAGCCGCTACTCCAACCGTTTCTTGCCCGTCCTGAGAAGCACACACCCGCAACTGGTGAGTTCCCTCTCCGTTAGGCAGTTGAAAGGGACCGTATTTAATGGGAAATGGAGATAATTCAAAACTACCCACCGCCAAACGTTTCAGCCGATATAGCGGATAGTCCGGATGCGCCAAAAAGAGTGTCTGGTCGTACTGGGTGTAGGAAATATCCGCCAGATCCGACTCCTGGTACGGAGTTGTCAACTCGTAAGGGGTCGTGCCGGAAGAATATAATGGCCCGGACGAAGTATATACACGCAGGTATTGTTTGCCTAATTCTAATACATAGGCCTCATTTTCCCCCACAGTAAAAGGTAACAAGCGGCAAGCTTTGCCCGCATATTTGGCCTGACCCATAAATACCGTACCCGGCCGGTTGGACACACCGCCTTGCGGGTGTACGTAAAAGTTACAAGCACTTTTTAACCAGGTTTGATAGGCCGCGCTGTCTACCCGCGCTTGTAGCGACGGGCTGACCTCTCCTCCAACGAACGAAGGTTGTATGTGGTGTATAGGCATGTTAGCGCACCTCCGTGAAAGCGTCCTCTCCGGTTTGTGGAACAAACGATTCCGCTGCATTACTGCGCCGCGCTTCTTGTAAACTAAGGGTGTACTTTTGCAACAGCTGGGCTGCCAATTGGGTATCCGCCGTTAAACAAACCGCTAAATCACACGCCAAAGCTAAAGAAAAACTTTTGATAAAAGCTGCATCAAAGAGCATTTCGTCCGTAATTCGGCGGGTATACTCGGAATAGGCCTGCTTGGCCGGGGTCAAAATGACCCGGCTGTGCAAATCAGGCCGGAAAAACTCCTCAAACACGGCCCGGTTACACCCGACTGTGAAAACACGGCGGATAAACAGGGCCTCGTTCGGATATTTATAGCTCCACCGCCCCTGCTCATCACAGGTGTCTTCCAACAAGGCCAAGGGCTCCTGTACCCCTGCAAAAGCCCAATTATGGGTACGTAAGACTTCATCGCGGACAGGAGCGTAAAACAAATTTAACCGACGCGCTTTGTCATTTTCTTGCTCCAAAGAGGAAATCGCAGATTGCCCCAAATGGGCTAGGGCTAAATTACAGATGTCTATTTTTGATATCATTTTTACACTCCATTTTAATTTTATTTATTTTTTAATATATTTTTATTTTAATATATTCATATTTAATATGAAAATTTTTAATATTATATTTAATGTTACT
>JAKSPG010000061.1 GCA_024405075.1 Elusimicrobiaceae bacterium
CATGGCTTCCACCAACCGCCCTGACGTGTTAGACCCGGCCCTCATCCGCCCCGGACGTTTTGACCGTCATATTTCCGTCCCGGCACCGGATTTAAAAGGCCGCGAGGAAATTTTGAAAGTACACGCTAAAAAAGTACGTCTGGGTAGCGAAGTGGATTTGAAACAAGTGGCCAAAGGTACGCCCGGTTTTGTGGGTGCGGATTTGGCTAATGTCATTAATGAAGCCGCTATCTTGGCCGCGCGCGCCGATAAAGACGCCGTTACGCCCGCCGACTTGGACGAAGCGGTAGAACG
Source organism: Elusimicrobiaceae bacterium (assembly GCA_024405075.1). GTDB lineage: Bacteria > Elusimicrobiota > Elusimicrobia > Elusimicrobiales > Elusimicrobiaceae > Avelusimicrobium. The sequence goes on from JAKSPG010000061.1 coordinate 295, forward strand.
CGTGTTGGCCGGCCCGCAGAAAAAGAGCCGCATTATTTCCAAGCACGAACAGCACGTCATTGCCGCGCACGAATCGGGCCATACGGTGGTAGCGCGTTTAACTAACCACTCCGACCCGGTACACAAGGTTACTATCATTCCGCGCGGACAAGCACTCGGCTACACGTTGCAGCTTCCTCTGGAAGATAAATTTTTAACCAGCAAATCGGAACTGCTAGATAAGCTGTGTATTTTGTTGGCCGGCCGTGCCGCGGAAGAAATCGTCTTTGGCGAAATTACTTCCGGCGCGAGCGATGACCTAAACAAAACTACCGCCTACGCACGCAAAATGGTCATGGAGTTAGGTATGAGCGATAAGCTTGGCCCTATTGCCTTGCCCAGCAGCGAAGAAGGAGAAGTGTTTTTAGGGCGCGATTTATCCCGCCACACGAACTTGTCTGACGAGTTATCGCGCGCTATTGACGAAGAGATTTTAGATTTAGTGAAAAAGTCCTATGCCCGTGCTAAAGACATTATTACCCAACATCGCGCGGCATTTGATAAACTGGTGGCCACACTGCTTGAAAAAGAAGTTGTGGAAGCCAGCGAAATTGATGAAATCCTGGGCTTAAAACCCGCCGTGAAAGAGGACGAATCACAGCCCACGGCAGCAGCCCCCGTCAAAGAGGAACCGAAGGCGCCGACGGCCATGCGGCCGGAAGCTAAACAAGCGGACCTGTTTGAATAATGCTGTTTGAGCGGGTATTTGCGCATGCCGGGGTTGTATAGCGGTATGCAAAAGGAAGTTTTCAGATGGGAAAATATTTTGGAACGGACGGTGTCCGGGCAGTAGCCGGGCAGTTTCCGCTCGTTGATGATTTTATTGAAAAGTTAGGTTACGTGGCCTTGTCGCAACTACAAGCCCGTAGCAAAGGTTCGCTCCTGGCCCCACAAGTGATTGTGGCGCAGGATTCACGTGCCTCCGGCCCGGCTATTTTAGCCGCGTTGGGGAAGGGCATCCGCGCCAGCGGAGCCAACGTCATTAGCGTGGGGATTGCTCCCACACCGGCCGTCGCGTATTTAGTCAAAGCTACCAACAGTTTGTGCGGGGTCGTCATTTCCGCTAGCCACAACCCGGCCGAGTTTAACGGCATTAAATTTTTTACCAATAGCGGTACGAAATTTCCCGAAGAATTAGAAGATGCCATTGAACGCGAAATAGAAAATTTATCTTGCGTGCCTGCCCCGCGCGGTACGTTTACGCAAGACGAATCGTTAGTATGTAAATACGAACAATTTCTCATGTCTACCGTGGACCGTCAAATCTTGCAAGGTACCAAGGTGGTGCTGGATTGCGCTAACGGGGCCAGTTATAAAGTGGCGGTACACGTATTTGCGGGACTTGGCATGGATGTAACCGTTACAGCCGCCAAGCCCGACGGTACCAACATCAACAAAAATGTAGGGGCGTTGCACACACAGTTTATGCAAGAACTGACGGTAAAAGAGAAGGCCTTCATGGGTTTTAGCTTTGACGGCGATGCCGACCGAGTGATTGCTTCCGATGAAAAAGGCCGCCAGCTGGACGGGGACAATATCATCGCGTCCTCGGCCCTGTGTATGAAAGAGCAAGGTTTGCTAAATGCCAACAAAGCCGTGCTGACGATTATGGCTAATCTGGGCTGTATCAATTATTTAAAAGAAAACGGCGTAGAAGTTGCGTTGACGGCCGTGGGTGATAAGTACGTGTCGGAGACATTAGAGAAGGAAAATTTGTCTATTGGTGGGGAAACTTCCGGCCATATCATTTTCCGGCAGTTTTCCAATACGGGTGACGGTATTTTATCGGCCTTGCAATTTTTACAATTTGTCAAACGTTCCGGCAAGCCGGCTAGTTTTTTTGCCGACCAATGGAAACGCTACCCCAGCAAATTACGTGCGGTGATTGTTTCCAGCAAGCCTGCCCTGCAGGACTTGCCGGGTTTCCTGCCCGAAGTAAAAGAACTGGAAAAAAGCATGCACGGCAAGGGGCGCATTGTGGTTCGTTACAGCGGCACGGAGCCAAAGTTGCGCATTTTGGTAGAAGGCGAGCAGGAAGCGTTGGTAGACCGTGTGATGGAGCAAGTGGAAAATTTATATAAGCAAAAAACCGGGGTGACCAAGTGACATTACAATTAGGGGTTAATATAGACCATGTAGCCACGCTTCGCCAAGCGCGCCGGGCCACCGTGCCGAATCCGGCACGAGCCGCCCGGGTTTGTTTGAAAGCCGGGGCAGATTATATTGTGATACACTTGCGTCGTGACGAACGCCATATCAACCGCAAGGATGTTGCGCAGCTATGTAAAAAATTTCCGGGCAAGATTCATTTGGAATGTTCTGTTTCTCCGGCTATGGAAAAGGCCGCCCTAACGTATAAGCCTTTCTCGGTCTGCCTCGTGCCGGAAAAACCCGGTGAAGTAACCACCACCGGCGGTCTTAAATTTACACCGGTTGTTATCAAGCGTCTTGAAAAGCTCATCAAACGCTTGCACCAAAAAAAGATTATAGTCAGTTTATTTGTCAGTCCGGTAGAGGCGGATATTCGCACGGCGGCGCAAGTCGGGGCGGATATCGTAGAACTCTGCACGCGCGATTATAGCGAAGCCACCACTGCCCAAGCGGCCCGTAAACAGCTGTCCCTTATTAAATCGGCGTCCCGTACGGCCGCGCGGTTGGGGCTTGAAGTACATGCCGGGCACGGGTTGGATTATCAAAATGTACGTGCGGTGGCGGCGGTAAAAGAAATGGCGTGTATGAATATCGGGTTTTCTATTTTAGCCCAGAGTATTTTTGTCGGTCTGCCCGCGGCGGTACGCCAAATGCGGGAGCTTTTATAAGGAGGATGTATGTGCGGTATTATCGGATACGTAGGTAAAAACAACAGTGTTCCTTATATTATAGACGGACTCAAAAAATTAGAATACCGCGGCTACGATTCGGCCGGTATTTCCATTTTGCAAAAAGATAAACTCGTTACCGTGCGTGCTGTGGGAAAAGTAGCCGCGCTGGAAAAGGCGGCCCTGCTGGCTAGCCCCTGCGGTACAACGGGGTTAGGCCATACGCGTTGGGCTACCCATGGTAAACCCAGCGAGGAAAATTCACACCCGCATACCGATTGCCTCGGCGAGATTGTCGTCGTTCACAACGGCATTATTGAAAATTACCTTTTGTTGCGCGCCAAGTTGGAATCGCTGGGGCATAAATTTAAAAGCGAGACCGATACCGAGGTTATCGCCCATTTGATAGAAGAAAATCTTAAATCCGTTCGCGGCAGTAACGAAGAAGAACGTTTGATAAAAGCCGTCCAAAAAACCAATAAAGAATTAGCCGGCGCATTTGCCTACGGAGTAATGTGGGTACATACGCCGGGGGTATTGGTCGGTGTAAAAAATCAAAGTCCGCTTGTAGTAGGGGTAGGCAAAGGGGAGAGTTTTTTAGCTTCCGATGTCCCCGCATTTTTACAACACACCAATAAAGTCCTCTTTTTGGATGAAGGCGAAATTGCTATTTTGCACGCCGGACAAGTAAGCGTGTTAGATAGGTTCGGCAAACCCAAAAAAGTGCGTGTTACCAAAATTTCCTGGGACCAGAAAACGGCCGAAAAAGGTGGCTACAGTCACTTTATGCTCAAGGAAATTTACGACCAACCCCAAGCCATAGAAGATACCCTGCGTACTGCCCGGGCCGATTTCGGCAAAATTTTAGGGTTGGATACGTCTGCTTTGCGCCGTCTGGAAAATGTACATATTATTGCTTGTGGTACGGCCTACCATGCAGGGTTGGTGGGTAAATATTACATTGAACAATTTGCCGGGATTCCCGTCAGCGTTGATTTAGCAAGCGAGTATAAATACCGCACAGTTCCGCACCGCAAGGGTACACTTGCGATTGCTATTAGCCAATCGGGCGAAACAGCAGACACAATTGGTGCTATCAAAAAAGCCAAAGAATTAGGTTTTCGCACGTTAGCGATTTGCAACGTGTTGGGCTCCACACTTACACGCTTGTGCGACAGCACTTTTTTTACCCACTGCGGGCCGGAAATCAGCGTGGCTTCCACCAAAGCGTTTACGTGTCAAATTACGTCTATGTACGCGCTGGCTATTTCGCTGGGATTGGCTAACGGAAACGTAAGCAAAACCGCGTTTGATAAACTCCACCGTGAGTTGATGCGTTTGTCCAAAGCCATGAGCGAAACGGTCAAACTGGAATATACGGTGCGGCACTTAACGCGCAAAATTTACAAAGCAGAGCGTTTTATCTTTTTAGGGCGTCACGTCCATTTTCCCATTGCGTTGGAAGGCGCGCTTAAATTAAAAGAGGTTTCCTACCGCAGTGCCGAAGGATTTGCCGCGGGAGAAATTAAACACGGTCCTATTTCTATTATTGATAAAGGCACGCCGGTATTTATGCTAATGCCGCAAGATGATTTATTTGAAAAAATGCTTTCTGCCTGCCAGGAGTGCCGCGCGCGCGGCGCGTTTGTGGTAGCGTTAACTACCCCCGGCGGGCAGGCACAAGCCAAACGCGTGGCCGACCAAGTGATTGTGGTGCCGCAAGTCAGCGATTTCTTACAACCGGTGTTGCATGTGGTTCCGCTCCAATTTTTAGCGTATTGGATTGCCAAACGGTTAGGGCGCGATATCGACCAGCCGCGCAATTTAGCCAAAAGCGTAACGGTGGAATAATGTATGAAGAAAATTACCCGCTCCGTCGTAGCACGTCTGTTGCCTGGGCGCGCGCAACATGCACACAAAGGTGATTTTGGCCGCGTGCTGGTGGTGGCCGGATCGCGCCGAATGTGCGGGGCCGGGTTATTATGCGCCAAAAGTGCGCTGTTGGCCGGGGCGGGGCTTGTCTACTGGGCGTTACCCAAGAGCATGCAACCGTCTTTTGCAGCAGCGTTGCCGGAAGTGATTACGCTACCATTACCGGAAACGAAAACGGGCGAAATTGCCCAAAGTGCCTGGCCCACTCTGAAAGATTTTATTACGCAACATAAACCGACGGTATTGGCCGTTGGACCGGGAATGGGCAACAGCCCGTTACTTCCGGTTCTGTTGCGACAAGCAAACATTCCTCTAGTGGTGGATGCAGACGCCTTAAACACAGTAGCGCGGTTACAGCTTTTTTCGTATCAAAAACCCGTTGTTTTTACGCCGCACCCGGGTGAAATGGCGCGGTTGTTAAAAATGGACGTAGCGGTAGCGGAAAAAAGCCGCGTGGCGCAAGTGACCCGGCTTGCGCAACAAACGCACCACGTGTGCGTGCTGAAAGGGCATCAAACGTTGGTGGCTTTGTCACACGGTATCCAAACAGACATATGGCAAAATACGACTGGCGGTCCGGCGCTGGCTAAAGCCGGTTCGGGTGATGTGTTGGCGGGACTTATTGCCGGATTGTGGGCACAGCAGGGTGCGAAGGACGCACGATCGGCTTTTCAGATGGCGGCCTGTGCCGTGTATCTGCACGGGTTGGCTGGCGATTTAGCCGCGGCAGAATCTTCTTCTTATAGTGTGTTGGCCTGTGACGTGGCCGCGCAGGTGGGGAAAGCTTTTTCACAAGTAACAAAGGAGGAACACATATTATGAACTCTTTTCTATACGGTATACTTATTGCATTGGCAGTATTGGGGCTGGTTAGTTTGATTGCCGTGTGGCTCTGTCGTCACACGGCCAGAAAAGTATTGCATCCGATTTCCAAACGCAAGGCCTTATATGCCTGGCCGGATCAGTTTGGCCTGCCCTACGAAAATGTGGTATTCAAAACGCAAGATAACGTTACCTTGCGCGGATGGTTTGTTGGGGCGGCGGAAGAATCGGACAAGACGATTATCCTCATGCACGGGTGGGGGATGAACCGCTCCGATATTTTAAAAAATACGCATTTTTTACACGATTTGGGTTTTAACTTGTTTTATTTTGATTTTCGCGCACTGGGAGAAAGCGGCGGCAAGACCAGTTCTATCGGATATTTAGAGCTTAAAGACGTGGCCGCGGCGATACGGTTTTTGAAAGAAACGCGCCCGCAATTTTGCGCCAAAATCGGTTTGTACGGTTTATCCATGGGTGGTATGGTTGCCATTTGCGAGGCAGCCCACAACCCGGAGATTGCCTGCGTAGTGGCAGAAGCGTCGTACTACTCGTTTAGGCGGGTAGTGTCGCGTTGGGCGTGGGTGCACCGGCGCGTGCCGTATTTCCCGCTGATGCCTATTATCCTGCATTATATCCGCCGGCAACTGGGGGTCAACCCGGAGAGGTACAGCCCCAAGTATAACATCCCCAAAATTGCGCCACGGCCTGTATTTTTAATTCACGGACGGTATGATAATTTGGTCCCTGCCGCGCAAGCCAAACTGCTTTATAAGTGCGCGGGCGAGCCTAAAGAAATTTGGCTCGTTCCCGGTGCCAAACACAACCAGTGCGCCGAGGTGGGCGGATTTGAATACAAGCAACGCCTGGCCGATTTTTATAGGAAGTATTTGAAATAAAAAAACGCGCCCGGTTTTTATGTGTTTTTTGTTATTTAGCCGCCCGGTAACGGGCGGTTTTTTTTGGGACGTAAAAACTAAAAGGGGTTGACATCGTTTTTTTTTTTGATATCATGCGATTATAACCTAATTTACACGAGGGGATACGTATGGAAAAGAAAAACTGTTTTACAGGCCGTTTAGACACCAAAGCGTTTACGTTAATTGAATTATTGGTCGTCGTTCTTATCATTGGTATTTTAGCCGCCGTGGCGTTGCCGCAATACCAAAAAGCGGTAGAAAAATCAAAAGCCACACAAGCGCTTGCGCTGTTAAAGCCGATTGCCCAGGCCGCAGAGAATTATTATTTAGCTAACGGTACGTACGCTACGGATATAGACACGTTGGATGTCGGCCTTTCCGAAGAACAAAAAGAAAAATTTTTGTGTACCACGATA
>JAKSPG010000062.1 GCA_024405075.1 Elusimicrobiaceae bacterium
TTCGGAAACCGCATATGAAATACGGCCGCTATATTTGAGCCCAAGTAAGTAACCCAATCATAACAGCCGTGGTTTGTTGTACATGAAATACAACAAACACTCGGACCTGCATTTCCAAGGGATCAGCTCGGATATGCAGGGCCTTATAACGACTATTTTTGGACTTACTTGGTGCCGCCGGTATCCCGGCAGCTCTCCGTTTCTGCAACGGTTCCAAAAACAGAATAAAATTTTAATACGTCTACAACAGTAACAGTATAGCAAATTTCAGGGAATTTTTTACGGGGTTTATAAGGCGGGAGCTTCCGGCTCTGGTTGCGACGGGGCGTCTTCGTTCTTCTCAACGATTTCGGTACTAACTTCTACTTCGCGTGCTTCTTCAAAAACGGTAATTTCCAGCTCGTCCTTTTCTTCGCTTGCGGGAGTGGGAGAAACAGGAGGTACAACCTCTGGGAGTGTTTGCGCAGCGGTTAAAACGACGGGCTTTGCTTGCGGTTTGGGGGCAGGTTTGTGGACGGGCGCGGTTTCTTGCACTTCTGCGGGAACAGCGTCTTCCTGCCAGTCAACCGGGGCCGCCGTTACAGCCGTAGCGACCGGGGGTTCCGGTCGGGTTAAAAAACCGGCCAAGCACGAAACAGCCACTACGCAGCAAAATACAACGGCGTGCCAAAAAGATAACTTCATTTATACGTGTCTTCCTTTTTGAGCAGGTTAGCGGAAGGTTTAAAGCGCACTTTTTGTTTAGCGGGGACTTGTACCTTTTCGCGGGTTTTAGGGTTATGGCGCGTGACAGGGCGGGCCATTTTTAACTGAAACGAGCCAAAATTGCTGATGACCACTTTTCCGTCGCGTTTGAGACCGTGTTTGATGATTTCAAATACGCTGTCTACGGCATTTTTAGCCAGTTTTTTGTCCACTACTTTCCGGGTTAAGTGCCGGATCACATCATCTTTATTCATACTCTAGTAAGCTTATTTGTTGCCCCGGTCGGTAAATCCCATGGCGTGCAACAACACATGCGGTTTTTTGCCTTGGCAAACAATTTGCCAAATGGCATCAATAATCGGGGTGTTTAAATGGTTTTTGCGGGCGATATCATACACGCTCTGCACGGAGTTTACGCCCTCTGCGATAGTGCCCACTTCTTTTTTGGCTTCTTCCAGCGTAAGCCCTGCGCCCAGTTTTTCGCCCAGGCGGCGGTTGCGGGAAATGGCAGACATACCCGTTAAAATGGCATCCCCAAACCCGGCCAAACTGTATACACTACCGCTTTGACCGCCCTGGCTGATGATGATATCGTTCATTTCTTGCATGGCTTGGGTAATCAAGGCCGCTTTGGCGTTGGCTCCGTCGCCGATACCGTCAATCACGCCACAGCCGATGGCGAGCACGTTTTTAATCCCGCCGCCGTATTCCACGCCGCGGCGGTCTTTGGCGGGGACGATGATAATCGGGTCGCCGTTAATCAGTTGGCCGATTTGGCGCACCAACAACTCATCGGCACCGGCCAGCATGATTTTGGTCGGTACGTTTTGGGCTACTTCTAACGCAAAGCTGGGGCCGGAAAAAGCCAGCACTTTATCTTTCAGTTGCGGCAATTCTTCCTCAATAATTTCGCAAATAGTTTTAAAGGTTTTATCTTCAATGCCTTTAGAAGCGCTGATTATTGGCACCACGCGCCCGGCCAACAGCGGCTTAAGCTGTTCGCGGCAGAAGGTGCGGATTGCTTTGGACGAAATAACAAAAATGATTAAGTCCGTGTTTTCCACGGCTTCGGCTACGTTGCCGGTTAGGCGGATATTGTCGTGTATTTTAAAATTAGGGATATTCGGGTGGCGGCCCATGGTTTTAAGCACATTTAATAGCTGTTCGTTGTATTCCCACAGGTAGACATTGCAACCCTTGCGGGCCAAGTGTTGGGCGATAACGCTGCCCCAAATACCGGCCCCTAAAACGGTAATCTTATTTATTTTCATGATTTTTTCTCTTTTTGGCGCCGTCTTCAAACTTTAACTCGCGCTGTTCCAACAAGCGTTTAATGTTGGGGATGTGTTTGTAAATTACGAGCGCACCAATAGCCGTTACCATTAAATTAACGGCCATAGGGTGTTGACCAATGAAATAGCTGCAAGTCGGCAGTACGATACAGGCACAGATAGAGCCGATAGAAATGCGCCCCCACAAGGCTACGCACAGCACAAACGAGGCAAACGCGATGGCCGTCGGAATCGGCAATAAAGCGGCAAACACTCCGGCGGACGTAGCCACCCCTTTGCCGCCGCGGAATTTCAAATAAATCGTCCACATGTGGCCCAAAATGGCAATCACACCGCAGGCAATAGCTACCCAGTATGAATCCGGGCAGAAGTAGCGCGCCAAGCAAACCGGGATAAATCCTTTCAACGCGTCAATCAAAAAGGTAGACACGCCGGCCCATTTGCCGACGATACGATATACGTTGGCCGCCCCGGGATTGCCCGAGCCGTGCTCCCGGATATCAATGTGCATAACACGCTTAGCAATGAGGTAACCGGTGGGAACGGACCCCAGGAAATAACTAAATAAAACGAGCAGGGTAATAGTAATCATCATACATTTATTATATTAAATTTGGTCCTTACAGGGCAGGTTTTCGTAAAGGCAGTGGTTTTTTGAGCATTTTTTATATACACTTATAGTATGAAAAAATGGATACCTCTTTTAATTTGTTTGGCCGCACTGTCCGGTTATGCGCAAGAAGAAGCTCCGGCCAATGTGCGTGAGGATGCTTTTTTGGTACAGAAAGAAATAGAAGTCTGGCGCACTGATAAGGCAAACGACAGCCGCGTTAAAATTTACTCTTGCCAAGCGGTACAAATTCGTCCCCAATGGTTTTTGACGGCAGCGCACTGCGTGTATACCGCTTGTCATGGTTCTCTGCCGTGTACCGTACAAATAACATTGGCCCAAGGGGAATTAAGCGAGCAGGTGCGGGTGTACCACTCCACGGCCTCGCCGCGGGTGTTCATTTATGAGGGATTCTTCCCGGGGCAAAACCGCATCAGTAGTGTGGACGTGGCACTTATTAAATTAGACCCGTCCACCGCCGACTATTCCTACGCGGCCCCGGATAAAGACGGCGTGTGGCAGACCATTAGCCCGCAACAATTTAACCGCCTGCTGGTGCAAAGCCCGGAAACAAGGGCCCAGTTGCAGGCTTCCAGCGTGCGGCTTATTAGCTCGGCAAATCTTTCTAACGCCCAACTGTTGCCCACGATTACTGTGCCCCGTTTGACGCAAGGGGTGTTGCCGTATTTGGTTTCGCCGTCTAAAGAAGTGTTTTTTGTACAAGAATTGCAACACTTTATTTCGCCCGGTTTTGGGGTGCGGCAAGGCAATTCCGGCGGGGGGGTGTTCACAGCCCAGGGCGATTTGGTGGGCATTGTTTCTTCACTTGTATATGCTACGGACGGAAGTGTTTCTTTTCGGGACGAATCCGGCAAGAAGTATACGTTGAAAAATGCACGTGATTTATTCTTTTTTACAGGTTTTAACGGCAGTACGCTTAATTTTATCCGCACGCATGAGTCCTCATTACGTACGGTCGGGGCAGACAGCGGATTTACAAAACCGACGGACAAACAATTCTCCGATATAGTCAAGGCCGTGCGCAATCTTCCGGTGCAGCTTGAATAGTATGATTTTCGGTTAAAAAAACAGCCCGGCCTATTATGATTGGCCGGGCTGTTTTACGTGTGCAAAATTTTACGGGCCAGGCAACAGACGTCAAAATCCTCCGGGCGCGTCAATGTAAGACGTTGGGCGTTGGTGTAGCGGTTAAACCAGGTGCGCTGGCGTTTGGCGTATTGGCGCGTTTTTAGGGCAACTTCTGCCACCGCTTGTCCGCGTGTGAGTTGGCCTTGCAAATAGCGAACCGCTTGCGGATATCCCAGACTTTTTAAGGCGGGTATATCGGGCGTGAATCCTTCGTCAAGTAACGTGCGGGCTTCTTGTGCCATGCCGTCAAAAATTTGTTCCGTGCGCGTTGCGATACGTGCGTTTAGGGCCTCTTTCTGCCAATCCAAATATACCCAGTGAGAATCTTTTTCGTCAGGGAGTTTGAAAAATCGGCCGCTTTTTAGCTCGCTGGCCGGGCGGCCCGTGAGTAAGCATAATTCCAGTGCGCGCATGGTGCGTTGGATATTTCCCGGCGGGATGGCCGCCGCCCCGGCGGGGTCTTTTTGGGCGAGCAGGCGGTGTAGTCCTTCTTTACCGTGTTGTGCGGCCAATTGTTCCAGTGCGGCGCGTGAGGCGGACGTGCTGGCGGGTAAATCGTCCATACCTACAAAATAAGCGTGTAAATACAGGCCCGTTCCGCCTGCAAAAATAAGCGGTGTATCGGGGTGAGCGGCGGCAATTTCCCGCACCCGCGTGCAGAATGCGCCTGCGTTAAAGGTATCGGTAACGTCTAAAAAATCTACCAGGTAATACGGAACGCCGTCCACCCGGTACGTGTTAACTTGCCAGACACCTTGCGGTTTAGCGGTGCCGATTGTCAGGCGTTTGTATACTTGGCGCGAATCGGCCGAAATGATAAGCCCGTTTGTTTGACGGGCCAATTCCAGCGCGAGGTCTGTTTTGCCGGACGCGGTCGGGCCGCACAGGACGATCGGTTTCATGGATATATTATATCAATGTTTGGCGGGAAAGATATTTTTTGGGGGGCTGTTAAAACAAAACACTTGACATCGTTTTTTTTTTTGATACCATGCGATTATAACCTAACTAAAGTGAGGAGATTTGTATGGAAAAGAAAAGTAGTGTGTTGGGCTGTTTTGACGTTAAAGCGTTTACGTTAATTGAATTGTTAGTTGTTGTTTTAATCATTGGTATATTAGCGGCGGTGGCGTTACCGCAATACCAAAAAGCCGTAGAGAAATCCCGCGCCACGCAAGCAATTACGCTGTTGCGTTCGTTGGGGCAGGGCATAGTGGCTTGTCAGTTAGCAACTGGAGGGAAACCGAGTAGTTTTGACGAACTGGATTTGGATATGTCTGCGTGGACGGGAAACACCAAATGGGCTGATAATTATAATGTGCTAGACACGCGCTCTAACGATGAGTGGTCGTTACAGTTGTATAAGGACAATAGCGGGGCTATGCAACTTTACCTGGGCCGTTTATCTGGGAAATACCGCGGGGGAGGATTTAATTACCAGGTGCTGGACGAAACGGGACAATTTACAGGAAATTTGCTCTGCGCTGAGCGCACGTCGGAAGGAATTGTATTTAAACAAAGCAAAGGGGCCTATTGCAAGGGCATTTTAGGTGCCACTCCATTCAGTGTGGGGAGTTGCCGTTGGTATAAAATGCCGCAGTAAGGCCTAAACCGACACACGCTACCTGTCGCGGAAGTTTATCTTCCGCCGCCGCCTCCACCGCCGTGGCCGCCGCCCGCATGTCCGCCGCCGTGGCTGCCGCCCCCGCCGGAAGAACGCACACAGCCGGGGAAACTCTTGGAAACAAACCGCGCGCCACCGGCACAAGCAGTACATTTTTCTACTACGGCTTTGGAAAGAATTTTTTCAAACCGTTCAATCCATTGATTTTCCAATCCCAGCGCAAAGGCAAAGGGTAAAAACCGGCAGAAGATTTTTTCCGCATCGGCGGGGTTAGAAGCCGCCACGCGGTTTACTTCGGCCGTTTTCATATATTTTTTAAACCCGTAAATGTGAGCAAATAAATCCCGCCCGGCCGGGGTTACGTTGCGGATTAAACTGGCGTAAAAAGCAAAACCCCACATGCCGGCCACAAACAAAACCTGGCATATAGCGGCTGTCGGCGGAGATTTTAGGAGTATACCTACCCAAAATATTCCGTAAAATGCGCTTAACAATAGGCCTACACCTGTTTTTATCCACAAGTTGGGTACAAAAACGGCCATCGCTAAAAAGAACACCGCAAAGTGGCAATTTATAAAAATAAAAGGCGCGGGTTGTGGCATAAATAAAAATGGGACAATGCCCAGGGCGGCCAACATCAACCCTGCTTTGGCTATGTACGAAGTGTTGCTTACAACATAAAATTTACTTTGTTGTTTGAAGTGTTCTTGAATTTCTTGGCGCATTTTATTAAATTTTTCTGCCGAGGACGGGCTTAAATTAAGTGCGCCCCCTATGTGGCGTAGCATAATCTGTTCTTCGGCGGGTAAGGACTGTTCATCTTTGTCAAAGTACCGGGTAATGACAGCTTTGGTAGAAGAAAAAAATTCTTTCTTTTCTGTTATTTCTATATACCCCTGCATGGCTAGATCAAGTAACGCACACGTTAGGACCGTTGTATCCAAACTTTGTGTGCACAGGTACTGCATAGACGCCAGGGCAATATATTGCAGTGGCTCATATTGGGCAACGGCCACATAGGCCGGATCTTGACCGACTTTAAGCCAAGTGTGTATAAAGTAGACAAATAAGCACGCGGCTAACAAGAGCGAAAAAAGTGCCGGTCCGGAAAATACTTGAACATTTTGTTTCCACCACGGTTGCGCAACAACGGTACCTTTGTTAAAAGGAACGGCAACGGTGAATCCTTCTTGCGGGGCCAAAGGGCGGGTGGTTTCAAAGGTAAGCTCGCCGGTTTGGACGGCCTGGTTTTGCTTGGATCCTTTGTGCCCGGTATAGGTGGAAATGCCGTCGGCTTGGATATGCGTTCCAGGTGGGAAAGAGAGGTGTACGCGGGCTTTATCAATAGTAAAATTCCAGTCGTTGCCAGTTACGTTCCAGTAAATCTCATTATAATGGGTGTAGGAATCCACGGCTCCCGCAAACGTGTAGGTAAATATGTAAGTGTGCTGACCTTGTGGAATATAGTTGTCGTTTCCAAAGTTAACGCGCAAATTGCCGTTTTTATGTTCCGTGAAAAAGGGGTGAGTTTGGCCGTCCATAGTTAAGGAAAGGGGGGTGGCGTTTTCCTTCAGCGAAGTGGGAATATCGCGGTAGATGCCGCGGCGGATTTGTTGATGGCGGACGTTGAGGGAAATCGTCTCTGACACGTGGATAGTACCGTCCGGCTGTACCTTTATATCCGTATCAAACAGGTAGATTTTTTCCGG
>JAKSPG010000063.1 GCA_024405075.1 Elusimicrobiaceae bacterium
CCGACCTGGGTATTGATACGGTTAAACAAGCCGAACTGTTTGCCGCGATGCGCGAGCATTATGGTATTGTGGCGCAAGAAGGGATTCAACTCAAGGATTATCCGACGATCCGCCACTGCATTAAATTTGTGTTGGCTAAAGCGGGCAGTACACCTGCTCTGGCCGCGGTGGCTCCCGCGGTAGAAGCTCCTGCCCCGGCGGTAGCACCTGTAGCGGTCCCTGCACCTGCTCCTGTGGTTGCACCGACACCGGCACCTGCGGCCGTTGCGTCTGCGGTTGCCCCGGCGGTAGCTCCTGCTTCCAAAGCACTGGTGTTGGATGAGGCCGCTGTTACGAAAGAAGTTGTCAATATGGTAGCGGAAAAAACAGGTTACCCGGAAGACATGCTAGATTTAGATTTAGATATGGAAGCCGACCTGGGTATTGATACGGTTAAACAAGCCGAACTGTTTGCCGCGATGCGCGAACACTACGGCATTGTGACGCAAGAAGGGATCCAACTCAAAGACTACCCGACGATCCGCCACTGCATACAATTTGTATTGTCGCACGCGATGGGAGCTATGCAGCCTGTGGCGGCTGTTTCTGAACCTGCGGCGGTTGAGCCCGTTGTAGTTGCGGACGCGGCCACTCCCGCGGTAGCAGCCCCTGCACCTACTGTAACGGCGCAAGTTGCTCCTGTTATTGCACCGGTCCCGACTCCTGTAGCCGCCGCCAAAGCGTTGGACGAAGCGAGCGTTACAAAAGAGATTGTCCGCATGGTAGCGGAAAAAACGGGTTACCCGGAAGACATGTTAGATTTAGATTTAGACATGGAAGCCGATTTGGGTATTGATACGGTTAAACAAGCCGAACTGTTTGCCGCGATGCGCGAACACTACGGCATTGTGGCGCAAGAAGGAATCCAACTTAAAGATTATCCGACGATTCGCCATTGTATCCAGTTTGCCTTGTTGCACGCGGGGCAACCCGCTTTGCAGCCTGCCCAAGCGACGGCTGCGATTCCTGTAACTCCTGCAATGGAAGTGGTGGAAACTCCGGCTGTGGTAACGCCTACGCAAGAGCCTGCCCCTGCCCCGGCGGTTAAGCCGGTTGCGGTGCAAACCCCGGTGGTCGCACCGGAAGAAACGGCGTTGCCTACTATCCAAGTAGGTACGGTGGAAGAAGCCGTTCCTTGTGCAGATAAAGTAAGTAAGCCGTCCGAAGATATGTTGACCACCAACCCAACTGCACCGGTTCAAGTGCGCGAGTCGTTGGCGGAACGCCCCGAGCGCGAAGGATACGCCGGTGAACATTGCCACGAGAAGAAGTTACGTCATGTAACCGTGGTGGCCCCTGCTCCGCTGGCGGAACGGGAAAACCGTCACTTATCCAAAGACCGCACGGTACTTATCTTTGCCGACAACTCCCAACTGATTCAAGCGTATCAGGAAGAATGCAAAGAGTTGGGTGTCAAATACCACGTTTTCACCACGCTTAAAACGCGCAGCAAAAACACGACCATTGTAAATTGGGAATCGTACGAAGAAACCGAAGCGGCCTTAAAAGAATATGCCGCTCAGGACCCCAACGTACAAGGTATTGTATACTTGCTGGGGGCGAACGTGAGAAAGTTTGATAAGAAAGTTAGCCCGCATAACGAACTGACCAAATATGTCATGCCGCTATTTATTGCGTTGCGCGTATTTGAGAATGGATTAGCCAATCGCACCGACGCCGATACGTTCTTTGCCGTCAACACTAAAATTGACGGGACGTTTGGCTATACCACCAAAGAGGAGTTTAATCCCATTGCGGGAGCGCTGTGCGGTGGAACGACGTGTTTCCGCAAAGATGTGTACGAACGCACGGGAGCGCTATCTAAGCTTATGGATTTTGAGCCGACCGCCACACCCGATGAAATGGCACAAAAAACGATGGAGGAAATCCTCCACGGGGATATGCGCCTGATGATTGGCACACGTGGTGGGGAACGCTCCACTATTTTATCCGTGCCGGTTCGGTTGGACCGCAGTCTCAAACGTACCGATCTAACGGGTAAAACCATTATCTTTACCGGCTCAGGCCGCGGTATCGGGGCGATGCTCTCGCAGAAAATTGCGGCGCAATACCACAGCAAAATTATCGTACTGGACATTATTGAAATCCAGGAAAAAACACCCCTGTGGGCCACGATGAACGAAGCCGAACTGGCCGCGTTGAAGAAACAATTGTGGGAAGACCTTAGGGCCAATCCAACCCTGAAGGCAACGCCTGTATTAGTGGAGCGTGCTTTCGGTCGTGTGAAAGATTCTATTACGCTGTATAACAATTTGCAAAAATTGCGCGAGTTGGGCAGCGAAGTGGAATACTATCATTGCGATGTGCTCAACAGCTCTATGGTCAAGGAAGTTTGCACGAAAATCAAAGCCAAAAATGGTCGTGTAGACGGACTTATTCACTTTGCCGGGGTGGAACGCTCTAAACTTATTTACGATAAAGACCCAGCCGAGTATTACCGCATCTTTGATGTAAAGGCCACGAGCTTCGCTTCGTTCTTGGCTAACAACATTGTGCGCGATGGCGGATTCTTTGCCTTTGCTTCATCCATTGCCGGTAAATACGGCAACTTGGGCCAAAGCGACTACGCCAGCGCAAACGACTATTTAGCCAAGTCTGCCTTCTCGCTGACCAATCAGGGATACCGTGCTATAGCGATTGCTATGAGTGCTTACAAAAACGTAGGTATGGGTGTGAGAGCCGGGGTGGAAACCTTCCTGCGCGCTAACGGCGTAGACTTTGTAGACCCCGAGGACGGTATGCAAATCTTCTTGGATGAAATCGTCTACGGTACAGTGCCCGAAATTGTACTGACGGGCTCGTTGGGCCGCTTGGATTGGGACCACCAACTTCGCTGCGAAATGGATGAGATCGTGCCGCAAACGTCTAGTCCGGTGGCTCCCTCCGGCACCAATACCCAGCCGCCGGCCGGCCCTGCCCCGGTAACTGTGCCGATGCCCGCGGCTCCGTCCGCTGCGCCGCAAGCAAAGCCAGCCCCTGCGGCTCCTGCGGCGGCAGATGCCTCTAAAGCGACACACTTTTTAGGAACTGTTGCTTCGCTGGTAAAAGGGGCGGAGATACATTTGGAAAAAGAGTTTAATTTAACCTCTGATCCATACTTGGCTGACCACGCTATTGAGGGCACCCCGTACGTGCCGGGTGTGATGGGGCTGGAAACGTTCATGGAAACGGCTACGGCCTTAACCGGGCAAGTGCCGCAAGGACTTAAAGATGTTCATTTCTACTTACCTATTAAGCTATTGCGCAACCGTCCGCAAGCGGTGCGTGTCATTGGTAAAAACAATGGCATAGAGACGGAAATGGAAATTGAGTCCGACTTTATTAACAGCAAAGGTATTAAAATGGGGAATACGCGCTGCCATTTTACAGCTAAAACCCTGGACAATTTTGTATCCACTTGGGACAGCGTAAAGGAAGCTGCGTTGGCGGCAATCAATGCCCCGGTGAGCGTTAGTAAAGAAGAAATTTACCAACAGTATTTCCATGGGCCTTCGTTCCAAGTGCTCGGCGGGATTTTACGGGTAGATAAAAATACTTCCGTAGCGGTGTATAACACCACGCCGCGCCCGCAGTGGACCGACGGACCTCGCACGTTGTTAGCCAACCCGATGCTTATTGAAGCGGCTTTCCAGTGCTGTGGATTCCAGGATATGAGCATGGAACACAAAATGACACTGCCAGACGGTATTAAGGAAGTGGCTGTACTTAAAAACCAAGTACCGCCCGCTACTTTGTACTTATACGGTGTAAACCGTGGCTTTACCGCCGATGGGAAAACCCTGCACGATGCCTATGTGTTTGATGCAGACGGCGCGTTGTGGGTGGAGTTCCACGGCTATCAGGCGATTGGCCAATAACGGCACATGACGTACCAACTGGAACAGGTTGATTTAACAGGCCTGCCCCCGGCAGACGGTATATTAAGCCCGCGGGAACAAGCGTATTACCAAACGCTTCGTTTCCCCAAGCGGCGTACCGAGTGGTTCGGGGGCAGGCTTGCGTTAAAGCGGCTGGTGGCGCGGACGTTGGTAATAACGGATTTATCTCACGTAGAGGTATTGCCGCAACCAAGCGGTAAACCCGCGTTGATTGTGGCCGGCAAACCTGTTCCGCTAGCTTACAGCTTGACGCACAGCAACGGCTTCGCCGTGGCGGGTATCAGCGCGAAAACATCTTTTTTGGGTATTGATTTAGAAAAGATAGAGCACCGCATAGACGCGTGGAAACATGATTTTTTCCAGCAGGAAGAATTGACCGGGGACAGCGACGAATTTTTGACTGCCCTTTGGACGCAAAAAGAGGCCCTTGTTAAATTGTTGGGGGTAGGCCTTTGCTTACGCAGTAACGAAGTGTGCTGTGTAAACGGTGCGGCGCGTTTTTCGGGCCGTGCGCTGGAGATATATAATCAGTTTGGCCAGCCGGAAATTACGCTTGAAACTTTTGCTTTAATACCCGGTTTTATGTTTAGCGTGGCCGTGGGGAAATGATATGATTCGTACCTACAGTTTGTGTGCGGTATGTCTGTTTCTTTTTACAAGTGCGCAGGCCGCCTCGGTGAAAACAGTGTTTTGGCAAGCGATTGCTTTACTGCCTGCACAATTGCAACACGCTCCGAACGATTTTCCTACTTTCTTGCGCAGTACGCAAACGCCGGTGGCTTTCTCGCGCCGTTCGCCGGGGGCGTTGGCCGAGTATCGCGCTTCTTCCTGCCAAATTATTTTTTTTAAACGCCCACTGGCGCGTTGGCTCGTCCAAGCCCGTTTGCAAGTGGCCGAGGAACATTTGCCGGAGCTTTTAGCGCGGTGTTTGGCTCCTATTTACGTGCATGAGCTGTCTCACGCACAGGACCAAGCCCAATCCCGCATGGGTGGCTTTGCCTGGCCCGTTACGCTGGAAGATGAGTACGTTGCTTCCTTTTGGCAACTTTATTTTATGCAGGCGGCGGCCCGAGGAGATTCCTCGTATTACGAACTCTGTGCGCCGCTTTTACCGCCAGAATCATACCGCAATCTTGCCCCGTGTGAGGCGAAAACAGCTATTTATCAGACGTATGCTTCCGCAGCGAAGGACCGTTTGCCTCCGCCTTTAACGTTGTCACTGGTACAACAACTGCTTCGCGGAGGGAAAATTAATTTTGCTCTGCATGAGTTTACCTCGCAAAAACCTTCTTTATCTATACTTCGTTTTGTGCAACAGGGGGGAAACTGGTTGCGGGTCACACCCGCTGAATTGCAAACTTTTACGGAAGGGCCTGTTTGGGACACATTTCAAGCCCTGCGTAGTCGTCGTTTACACCTGCTACAACAAGTTTGCCAAAAATAGTATATATTTCTCATATTGTTATACTCAAAACAAAACTATATTTTTTTGTATAATCAAAAAAAAGGTTTTGCTCACAAAGGGTGATTTCAAGTTGATGTTGGGCAAGGACCTTTTCAAACTGAATAAAAAGGAGGTTGTATGAAGTACACGCATAAGTATAGAGATATGTTATGCAAGGGGACGTTGCTTGTGGCCGCGGTGTTGGCGACCGTGTGGGTAACGTTGCCTGCCATTGCTTATGAGTTCCCGGAAGACGGCGCGACCGTAACAGGGACGATAGATGAAATGCAGGTGGTTTTATCTAGCCGCGAAGTTACATTTGATGCAGTAACGGCATCGGGTATTATAGAACCGACGTATTCGGGTGCGGTTATTGAAAATTTAGGAACGGCGACTATTACCCAGGGGAGTACATTTACGGGTAATTCAGCTCCTAGCGGTGGTGTGGTTTACAATACGGGCAATTTAACGGTTGTTGACTCTCATTTCGGAGCTGTGGGTGCCGGCAACGTGGCTGCCAACGGTGGTGCAATTTTGAATACCGGCAACGCAACTGTCGGCGGTACTTTTACGGAAAACACCGCCAGCGGTTGGGGTGGTGCGATCTATAACAGCGGTAACTTAACGATTGCGGACGGTACGACCTTTACTAATAATACGGCCGGTTCTGTCGGTGGTGCTATTACCAATGCGTTAGGTACTTCCGTTTTGACGTTAGGGGCCGATGTTTCCTTCACGGGTAACGAAGCTGTCAATGACGGCGGCGCTATCGGTAATTATAAGGGCGCGGCGTTAGTCAATGGAACAACGTTTACTTCTAACCGTGCCCAAACCGGAACCAATGATACGGATGCGATTGGCGGTGGTGCCATGTCTTTGGGCGCAGAATCTACCATTCAAATTGCCAACGCCACATTTACCTCCAACACATCGGGCTTTAACGGGGGTGCATTGGGAACCAGAAATGCTTGGTCTGCCGACAATTCCGCTGCTTCGTTGGATGTTTCTAATTCCACCTTTACGGGGAATAAAGCCTTGGGAACGGTTACGTCTACGTTTAAGAACGGGACTATTATTTCCACCGGTGGTAACGGCGGTGCATTAGATAACCACTTTTACAACAGCAACGCACAAGCGGGCTACGCATATGTGACGGGCTCTACCTTTACCGGTAACGAGGCCGTCAACGGGGGTGCCATTTACAATAACGGCGTGGAAGACGCCGCAGGGAATATTGCTAAATTGTATGTAACAGGGTCAACTTTTACAGGTAACACCGCTACAACCGATGGCGGTGCCATTTACAACGGTGGCGAATTGGTATTGGCGGGAACAAATACGTTCTCGGGCAATACTGCCAGCAGCATAGCCAACGATATTTATAATGCGGGTACGTTGACGATTGACGGTACTACTTCGTTGGACGGCGGCATCGCCGGGACAGGTATCGTCAATGTAAACGGCATATTGAATATTGATATGGCTTCCGTGCAAGCCAATGAGCTTAATTTTGCTAACGGTTCCACCTTGGGTGTGACATTTGCCAACAGCACCATGGGGAACTTGAATGCCGCTACCATCCATGTGGATACGACGGCCAACTTAGTGGTTACGCTTGCGCGTGACTTCTTAACCACGGATACTACTGAAAACACCCTGGCGGAAACAGATATTACCGGCGGGAATTTTGTGTTGG
>JAKSPG010000064.1 GCA_024405075.1 Elusimicrobiaceae bacterium
GCCCCACCAAAAAGCAAAAAGACTTGATAGTTTGTGTTTTTTTTGCTACTTTCAAGAGATAAGAAAGTAGCAAAGAGCGGAAAACGTAAAAGGTTGGGCCGTTTAAGAGGGAATGCAAAAAGGTCATTTTCCGCAGATCGTTGCCGGGGATCTGTTATGGTGAAACAACCGTCTTACGGCAAATACTTTTGAGGGAGAGTTTTATGACAAACGCCGCAATTCATAGTTGTTTGTGTACACCGGATACTATTACTTTATGTATGGGAACCGAGTATGACGGTGGTAACTTTGGCGATCTGTTGGCCAGGTATGTAGTGGAAAAGTTATCCGGAAAGAAAACCGTTAAATATGCAGGGGAGAATATTTATCATTTGTGTACAGTGGGGTCGTTATTAGGCCGCAATGAAATGTGTGCCAAGGCCGTGGTATGGGGGAGTGGGTTTTTATCGCCGCAAAAACAACTGTATAAAATAATGCTAACCAAATTTAAGCAGTGGTTGCGCGGGAAAACCGGCAAGCCGATTTATCTGGCGGTGCGCGGGGCAAAAACGCGCGAAATTGTGCTAAGAGCGGGATATACATGCCCGGCGGTGTATGCGGATCCCGCGTTAATCTTACCGTGTCTTTATTCGCCCACCGTAAATAAAAAATTCAAACTGGGTATCGTTTTGCATTGGAAACAAGAAAAATTTGCTTCTTTATTTTCCCATTTAGAAGGTGTTAAACTTATCCCCATTTACCGTAAGTATGAAGAAATACACCGTTTTATTGAAGAAGAAAATGAGTGCGAGTATATTTTGTCCTCTTCCCTTCATGGTTTGATTATAGCGGATGCTTACAAAATTCCCTGCGTCAGATTAAAAATTGCTGAACATCCTATTGCCACCAGCGAGAAAAAAGATGATTTTAAATTTGAAGATTACCTTTCCGGTTTGAATTTATGTAGGGAGGATAAAACAAATGTTGCGTATGCGTTTAATACGCTTATGCTAAACCCCGGACAATCCCCTTCCGCTGCCTTGATTGATGAAGTGATGGCAAAAGCCGTCCGGCGGGATTTTCCTTGTAATCTAACTCCGCTTGTTCAGGCGTTTCCTTTTTTGTCCGCAATTTATAAGGAAAAGGAATTTAAGATTTGATCCTTGCTTTGCCAAAGAGCATGAAAAACAAAAAAGCCGTCATACGCAAACCCTGCGGCCCGCAGGGTTCCGGGATGACAGCAGGAAAAACAACTGCGGTTTTACGCTCATTGAATTATTGGTGGTTGTACTTATTATTGGCGTTTTAGCGTCGGTGGCATTTCCAATGGGGTGAACTAAATGTGTTGGATATTGAAGTACCCTTGTGAATTTGCGAAGGGGCAAATAGAGTAACGTCTTGTAGCGAAAGGACAAAACGTACCGGATATAAAAACAACTTGTAAATTATTTGTAAAGAAAAACACCCCGCTTTCGGCGGGGTGTTTTTGCAAAAAGTAAACTTATTTGGCGTTTACCATTTTGGCGCGAGAAATATCGCCTTTCTTGTCTAAGAAATACAAGTATCCTTTTTCTTTTTTGATACCGCATTTTTCAACTTTTTTGGCTTTTCCGCCTTTTTTGCCGCCGCGGGCCATTTGCACGCGGGCGATGTCGCCGTCTTTGTCAATGTAGTACAAGAAACCTTCTTCGCGGTCCATGCCTACTTTCAATACTTTTTCAGCCATTTTTAAACTCCTCCCTTATAAGGAATAGTCGTTAATATTAACGTACATTTAACGTACAAATCAAGTGTAATAAAAAAAATAGATTTTTGCAAGCGTTTTTTTTCGTCTTATGCTCCTCGGATGCTTTCCACTTCGTACGCGTAGATACTCTAAAAAACAGTTTTCCCTCTATTATATAGGGAAAATGGTATAATCAAGTGTATATCCGTAAGGGGAAGTTATGTATTTAAAAGCGATAGAAATTACAGGTTTTAAGTCTTTTGCCGACAAGTCCCGTCTGGATTTTGAGCCCGGTATTACGTGTGTGGTGGGGCCCAACGGGTGCGGTAAATCCAACGTAATTGATTCCGTGCGCTGGACCATCGGCGAGATGAGCTGGAAGGCACTGCGTTCAGCTTCTATGGTAGACATTATTTTTAACGGTACGGCTAAACGCGCTCCCTTAAATATGGCGCAAGTAAGCATGATTTTTGATAACGCTTCGCGCCAACTTCCCTTAGATTTTAACGAAATTACCGTCACGCGCAAAATTTTTCGCTCCGGCGAAAGTGAATACTATTTAAACCGCGTTCAATGCCGCTTGCGCGACATACGCGACCTGTTTTTAGACACCGGTATCGGTGGCGAAGGGTACGCCATTATTGACCAGGGGGGCGTGGAAAGTGTGCTTTCCGCCTCGGCCGAGCAACGCCGCGAAATGTTTGAAGAAGTGGCCGGTGTTTCCAAATACAAAGCCAAGCGCGAAGAATGTGTGCGGCGGTTGGAACGCGTAGATTTAGACCTGGCCCGCCTGGCCGATACGGTGGCACTGATCCAAGAGCAAATTAAAAAGTTGGACAGCGAAGCTAAAAAGGCCCGCCTCTACCAAAAATATCGCGAGGAACTTAAAGAAAGCGAGATTGCTATTTCCGTTTGTTCCATTAAGGAGGCCGATGGCCTGATTGCCAAACACACCGCGGAGCTGGACCCGATTGTTACCAAACAAAACGATTTGGAAAACCGCATTTCCGCCCAAGAAGGGGCCACCGCGGCGTTGGATTTGAATTTAACGCATAAGCAAAAAGAAATGGCTCAGTTTAACGAAAAAATTTCTGCCAGCAAATACCAGGTTGGTTTGTTGGAGGGAGCCATTAAAAACTGCGACAATTTAACTGCGGAGTTAACTGCCCAAATTGCCATGTCGGGTGCGGAGGCCAAACGCGGCCAAAGCCGTTTGCAAGAGCTGGCTCCGATGATTGCTAAACTTAAAGAACAACTTTCGGCCGTTACCGCGGAATTAAGCCCGCTGCAACAAAATTACAACGAGCAGTTGGCCGCTTCCCAAAAATTAGAACAAGATTTACGCCAGGCGGAAAGCGATTTGCAGCGCGCCTCCGGCGAATTGATGACGCTGGTGCAAAAACAGATGGAAGTATCCAATCGCATCTCGCTAGAGGAATCTTCCGCCCAGCGTGAAAACGAAGATTTAATCGTGGCCGAAAAAGCCAGCCAAGCCCAAACACAGGGATTGGCCGCACAGGAAGAAAAATTAAAAGAAATTACCGCTCGTGTTGAAACGGCGCAACAAGCGTGTGATAAAGCGCACGCGGAAATTGCTCAAGCAGAAACCTCCTTCCAAAAGTTGCAGCAGGAACGCAGCACCTTAAACGAGCAGTTGTCGGCGGCGAAATCGTCCGGCGCGGCACTTCGTGCCAAACTGGAAATGATTCAAACCCAAGGCAAGAACGACCCATACTGGGTGGGCGCGCAATTAGTTAGCAAAAGCGGACTTGCCGGTGTAAAGGGTACGCTGCGTAAAGCACTTAAATACCCGGCCAACGTAAGTGTGGCGGTGGAAGAAGCTTTCGGCAAATACCTGGACGCGGTATTGTGCGCCGATGAAAAAACGGTGCAGGAAGCGTTGGCGCTACTTAAAGAAAAAGGCAAAGCACGTGCGAAATTTATTGTGCTTTCCAATGTTCCAGCCAGCCACAAAAAAGCCCCGCAAAACGCCCTCAAAGCACAACTTACCTACAAAGCGGAACTGGAAAATTTAGTAGATTTCATCGTCGGCGCAACCAGTTACCAAGACGGCACGGTACAAGATGAATTTTTCGTAGGCGGCGGGGCGGAAGACGTCCGCGCGCCGGAAGCGTACTGGGGCGAAGAAGAAACCGTGCGTGAGGAAATGGAAACCAAAGCCGCGCAGGAAGCGGCGTTGTCGTCGCAGATTATTGCCAACTACGAAGCACTTAAAAAAGCGGAAGAAAACCTAAAGACGCTACGTGCCGGCTTGCAGGAAACGGCCGTCACGCTTAGCACCGCGCAGAACGAACGTGCCCACCAGGAGCGCGAAATTGCCCAGACCCGGCAAGAGTTAGCTCGTGCAGCCCAGCGTAAACAGGAAATTACCTTGCGCGTGGACAACCGCAAGCAAACGGTAGCTGCGTTACAAAAACAATTGGAAGAATTGAAAACACGCCACGCGCAAACCCAAACGCGTGGGGAAGAATTGAAGAAATCGCAGGCTGATTTGCGTGCGCAAGCCGAAACCTTAAAAGGAACGCTTAACACGTTAAGTGCTCAACTTTACGACGTGCGTATCAAAAAAAATAACGTGGAGTTGGACTTAAAATCTACGGAATTTGAATTTAATAGCTTAACAGACAGCGAAGGCAAGAGAAGCGAAAAAATAGAAAGTTCCAACTTGCGTTTGAAAAGTTTGGCCGAGGAAAAACTTTCCACCCAGGCCAAATTATCCTCCGAGCGCGACGCCCTGGCCGAGCTGGAACTGACGGAACACCGCATGCGCGGCGAGGTGGAAGCGCTTAAGAAAGAATTTGACGAAAAGACCGCGGCCTTAAATGCGTGCAAAAAGGAATTTTCCGATTTGACGATTAAAAAGAACGACTTGGAAAATGCCCTTTCCAACGCGCGGCGCCAACGCACTACGGTAGTCAATAATTTGTTTGAAAGCTGGAACATCACTCCCGAAGAAGCCCAGCTTCATTACGGCGAGAAAACAGTAGATTACGAGCGCGTTAAAATGATGCGTAAACGCATTGAAAACATGGGTGCCGTCAACATGACCGCACCGGAAGAATACGACGCGCTGACCGAGCGCAACAACTTCCTAAAAACCCAAATCGGCGATTTGGAAAGTGCGAAAAAAGACTTAAAAGCGGCCATTAATAAAATTAATCAAACCACGCGCGAGAACTTCCGCTATACGTTTGATCAGGTGCGCATGCACTTTAAGAACATTTATCAAACGCTTTTCCGCGGCGGCGAGTGCGACTTGGTGCTTACCCAACCGGATAATTTGCTGGAAACCGGCATTGAAATTTTTGCCCAACCGCCCGGTAAAAAACTGCTCAACATTACTTCTATGTCCGGCGGCGAAAAGACGCTTACGGCAATGTCTTTATTGTTTGCGTTCTTTACGCACAACCCGTCGCCGTTCTGTATCATGGACGAGGCCGATGCCGCACTGGATGAAGCTAACGTGGAGCGGTACGTTAACCTCATTAAAGAGTTTGCTAAAACGACGCAGTTTATCGTTGTCACTCACAACAAACGCACCATGGAAGCGGCGCGCATGCTTTACGGAATTACAATGGAAGAAAGCGGCGTGTCTAAGGTGATGTCGGTCAACTTGTCCGAACGGGCCAACGCCGAGGATATTAAGAAGAAAGAAGCTATTGAGGCCCTGGCCGAAGCTTAACGGCCGGTGTCTGTACTTTTTATGCCCTGCGCACCAGCCGGTGTAGCGGGGCATAATTTTTTGTACCAAGTTTGCATGGTCAGCCCGGCCGTTATGCAAAGCACAAACTCAAACGGCGCGCGAAAGCGCGCATACGCCCCAAAAAAGCACGAACCGATTGCCCAAAAATAAACGGTGTAAACCGTCAGAAATACAGCCGCGGCGCGGTGTGTTTTAAAGCAACACCACAACCCCCAGCTCCCTACTAATACGACCATCGCCACTTGCAAAAAAACCAGCGCAAAAAGCCCCTTATCGGCCGGGGTATTTATCCAGGGCCGGGGGAGTAGTTGAGTTTGATTCAGGGTGGTGGCGGGTGAATTTTCCTGCCCGAAGGCCAAGCGGGTGACGTGGGCGTAGTTCGTGCCGAATAAAGTTTTAACGGCCCAGTGCGGCACGTGTACCAATTTGTAGATCAGCCCGCGCGCTACCAGCGGGGCGGCTAGCCGTTTGTATGTTTTGACTTGTTGGGCCGCGGAAAAATTTTCAAATCCGGGGGGAAGTTCCTTTTGCAATTGTTGGTGTGCTTGCATGACAGATAAATTATTTTGTTTGGCCACGTAATCTTCGTTCCACATATACAAATTGTACGCGCCGACGGTAGAAAAACCACGGTAGCCCGTTTGAACGTAGTTGCGTATTTGCCACGCGCCTAACAAAATAACGGTTGGAAGCAGTAAACAAAAAATAATTTGCTTGGCTAGCGAAAATGATTTTTTCTGTTGTGCCCATGCAAAGGCCAACACCCACGTAACGGGCACAAAGTAATATGCCGCCGGGCGTACGTAAACGGCTGCGACTAACAGGACCGCCGCTACTGTTAGATTTTGCCGACGCGGCTTATCCAGCCAACGTAGCAGGAAGAACACAAACCATGCCAGTAAAAAAGTGCAAAGTGTTTCCGTTAATACCGCAAACGAAAGCGAAAAATACAACACGCTTATCGCGCAAAATCCACTAGCCCAGCGCGCGGCGTTAATGCCGCCCAGTCGGCGAGTGCTTAAGTAAACAGGCCATAGCATACAAACGGCCAGTATGTTCTGGGCGACGGCCACGGCCCACGTTACGTTGCCGCTTATCCAGTGGATCAGTGCCAAGAATACGGGATATCCCGGCGTACGCAGTAACAAAGGAGTGGCAGAAACGGCTTCCCACAGGTGCCCGTACGTAAGCAATGTTTGTGCGGGATAGACGTATCCCAGCGAATCGGGGAAGATGAGCACTTGCTCGCCAAGCGGGTGCGCGCCGAGCAACCAAGCAAACGCAGCCAGACGGGTTAGTATGGCCGCGCAAATAATAGACCAGAAAATTTTATCTTTATACCAAACCATAAGCTTATTGTATGAAATTCCGGTTTGTGGATGTTGTTTTTGTGTTTGTCGCGCTATTTTTCTCCCGCTCGTCATCCCGACCCTGCGGGCGGCAAAAGCGGGATATGGCGGACGGAAAAATAAAACTTGACTTTGTTTTTTTTTTTGCTACAGTTTGTCTATGGCCCATTAGAGGGGGGATATGTATGCAAAATAAAAGTAGTTTGTTGAGCCGTTTAGACGCAAAAGGATTTACGCTGATAGAATTGTTGGTAGTTGTACTTATTATTGGTATACTTGCGGATGTTGCTCTCCC
>JAKSPG010000065.1 GCA_024405075.1 Elusimicrobiaceae bacterium
TTGTGTAATTTCCGGGAACATGGGAATAGATAACACTTCGCGCGCGGCTTTTTCCGCTTGCGGATAGTCCTCGGTTTTTAGTTTCAAGCGCGCGTATGCCGGTTGTTTATAAAGCGGCACTGGGTAATACACAGCACTGGCGATGTTGTGTGCTTTCAAATAGGCCTGTAACTCGTCACGTTTTTCAGCGCGAATCGTGTACACATAGTACGATTGTGCCCACCCCGCAGGCGGCGTCGGCGGCAGGACGACCGGCACACCGGATAAACCTTCTTCGTACCACGCTGCGGCTTTACGGCGTTTTTCGGTCCATTCTTCCAAGTGGGGTAATTTCACGCGTAAAATAGCGGCTTGAATTTCGTCCATGCGCAAAGTAGATCCTTCCAAATCGTACTCATACGCTTTGCCCAGGGCGCGTCCGCTGTGACGCAGGGAACGGCAGCGGTTGGCGATTTCGTCATCGTTGGTGGTAATACAACCCGCATCGCCGCAAGCTCCCAAGTTTTTACTCGGGTAAAAACTAAAACAGCCTGCATCGCCGATGCCGCCGACCATTACCCCGTCGCACATGGCTAAATGGGCCTGGGCGCAGTCTTCAATTACTTTTAAGCCGTGTTCGTTGGCCAGGTGCATAAGCGCGTTCATATCGGCCGGATAGCCGTACAAGTGCACGGGCAAAATAGCTTTTGTTTTTTTGGTAATTTTGCGTTCCACATCGGCTACGTCTAAATTGTAGGTGTGCGGGTCAATATCGGCAAATACAAATTTGGCTCCCGTTAAAGATACCGACGAAGTCGTAGCGATAAACGTAAACGGCGTGGTAATTACTTCGTCGCCCGGGCCGATACCGGCGGCTTTGAGTGCAATTTGAATTGCACTCGCGCCCGAGGAGCATGTAATACAGTGTTTGACGCCTATTGTTTTGGCAAATTCTTCCTCAAATTGTTCCGTTTGCGGCCCGAGTAACCAATGCATGGAGTTAAGGGCTTCAACGGCGGCCTCGTTTAGGTGCTTTTTTAAGCTTTCGTGTTGTTCTTTAAGGTTGAACAGCGGGATAGGTTGTAAATCGTTTGTCATAAGTTAAAAACTCTCCTTTATTTGTATAGGCTATACACTTCGGGCATGCCTAAAAGCTCTTTGGTAATTTTGCAAAATTCGTGTCCGGTAAAAGTAGCTACAATGCTAACGTAAAAACGGTTTTCCTGTTTGGTAACTTCTTGTTTTAGAATGGAAATGTGTTGTTTTTCAATAGCGGCAGAAATTTTTTCCACCGTTTCCCACTTCGGCTCGCAGACTAAAAAAATCGTGTCGTAGTGTTTCAACAATTCCATGAAGTGGATGGTTTTGCGCAGGCATAACTGCAGAATCAAAATGGATCCGGCCGTCAGGGTGGCCAGCAAAAATTGGCCGTATCCTACTGCCATGCCGATAGCCGCTACCACCCACACCCCTGCGGCAGTTGTTAAGCCGGAGATTTTGTTCCCGTCGCGCAAAATGGACCCCGCGCCGATAAAACCTACACCGGTCACTACTTGTGCGGCGATACGGCCCGGGTCCCCGCCGAACAGGCCCATATATTCGGATAAAACGGTAAACAACATGGCCCCCAAACAAATCAAGCAGTTGGTGGCATAACCGGCGGGTTTATCGTGATATTGGCGTTCCATGCCTAACACGCCGCCTAATACGAGTGCCAGAAAAATTTTGATTAAAATATCTTGCATAGTCTTATGATACAATACGCAGCCTAAAAAAGCAAACCGCTTTTACATGTAAAATCCGCCATGCATTTTGCATGGCGGATGTAATCAAACAAATGATTAGAAACGGCAACCCAACTTGAGCATTACCAACAAGTGATGGAAATGCCGTTTGTGGAACGTATCGCGGACTTCATCGGGCGCGTCCAGCAAGTAGTAGCGTCCTTCTACGCCGAAGATGAGCGATTCATCCAAATCAAATTCCAACCCGGCGCCGATCATCTGTGCCAAATCGGTGCCATCGGTGGTAACGTGAGCGTTTTCTGTTTTTTTGCGGATAAACGTATGTCCTACACCGATACCTGCGGGGATATAAAGGCGGGTAGCGCTGTGCGGGAAAAGGTCAATGCGAGCCGTTACCAACCCGGTGGCTAAACCCGTGCGGTAGTATGTATTGCTGACTTTTTTCCCATCGCCAAATTGGGTATAGTTTAAGTCTATGCCCAGGCCGAAGTAAGGTATCACGCTGCGTGCCAGCCCGATACCGGCCGTCCAACCGGTGTTGCCCAGTTCCACGTTATTGGAACCGACTTTTGCTTTCCAGTTGTCTTTAGGCAAGACCATGCCGCCGTAAAATTCCACACGGGTGGAGTTTTTACGAAGGCCGTAATCTTGTATTTCATAGTAATCCTGTGCAAAAACGGGCAGTGCCGCCAACACAGAACAGAGTAAGAATATTTTTTTCATAAGGATTCCTCTTTTAGTTTGCACTTGTTATATTGTAAAAATTTTACAGCCCTTTTACAATATGTAATTGTTTTTGCGGGGCTTTAAAAGTTCCGGCTGCATTTTCTTGCACGATGCGTTCCCATTCGCCGCGGGCTTGTAAAATTTTTTCGGCAATATCACGCACGGCACTATGCCCGCCGTAAAGCGGGGAAGTATATAAAGCGTTAGCTTTTACTTCGCTAACACTGTTGGCCACCGCCAGCGGT
Organism: Elusimicrobiaceae bacterium; assembly: GCA_024405075.1. Classification (GTDB taxonomy): domain Bacteria; phylum Elusimicrobiota; class Elusimicrobia; order Elusimicrobiales; family Elusimicrobiaceae; genus Avelusimicrobium. The sequence goes on from JAKSPG010000065.1 coordinate 2,696, forward strand.
AAGCCCACGCGCGCCAGTACGCCCAGGTCAATCAAATCGTCGCCAATGAAAGCAATTTCTTGCGGTTGAATATTAAAATGCTGTTGTAGATAATCCAATGCATGGCTTTTTACGGAAGTGTTATAAAACAAAAAATCCATACCTAGAATCTTGGCCCAAAACTCCAACGTCGGGCTGTTGCCACGCGAAATAATACCCGTGCAAATCCCGCAATGTGCCAAATACATCAGTCCCATGCCGTCAAGCGATTCAAAGTGTTTAATCTCGTGGGTTTGGCCTTGCACGTCGGTAAAAAAGCTCAACGTGCCATCGGTCATCACGCCGTCTACATCGGTAAGGAAGACTTTGATTTGTTTGGCTTTCTGCATAAAAAGCGGGGAAAGTGTCTGCATAATAAATATTATACTTTTATTTGCGCTTCGTTTAAAAATTATATAATAAACATATGAAGAAAACGCCCCTTATACTAGCCCTTCTATGTGCCTGGTTGTGCGGTTGTACCCCCAAAACAGTGATCAGCCCTACGTACGATTTCGGGCAGGTACAGCGTATTGGCGTTATGTCTTTTGCCAACCCGCAGCCGGGCGCGCAAGGGATAGAAAATTTATTTGCTAAGTATTTGATTGAGTCCGGCTTTAAGGTAGTGGAACGGGCCCAATTGGAAGATATTTTACAAGAGCATAATATCGCGGTGTCCGGGCATTTATTGCCGCAGACCACGCGCGAAATCGGCCGAATTTTAGGAGTGGACGTACTCCTGGTGGGGGAAATAAGTTCCTATACTCCGGAGCGCACGGAACTGACACTTACGGCTACCCGCCGCAGCGAAGCGCGCCCGGTCTATGCACAACAAATTATGCGTCGGCCCGACGGTTCTTATGCCGGCCATTTGCAAAAGGTGGGAACGGAAGTTTCCCGCTCTACCGAGGTCCACCCTACAGAATATACCATAAACGGACGTATTGCGTTAATTGCCAAAATGGTGGATGTGGAAACGGCCGAAATTGTGTGGATTGGCTCGGCCGACGATACTTCTTCCAGCTCGTTAAAAGCGGCCGACACCATTGCCCGCAAGCTGGTAAAAAGTTTTGGCAAGGAACTGGCCAAACAACAAAAAACAAAATGAGAAATTCTCCCGGTATTTTTGCTCGGCAATCGGCCGAATTTGTTTTGCAAGCCTTTTTCTCGCTGGTAAAGATAGCGGTTGTTTGTTTTATGCTGGTGGCGGGTGCGCTGGCTGCCGGGCAGAGCGCGGTGGCACCGCTGAGCGTGCGGTTATTAACCGTGTATGGGATAGAATATGCCGCCCGCGCTTGGAAGCCGTACCGTCATTTTTTTCCGCAGCCGTATGTAGCAGATTTTCAAACCAATAAGAGGTAAGTTATGTTAGACATTAAACAAATCGTTGCAAATCCCGAAGAATTTAAACGTCGTTTAGCCCTTCGCAAGCCGGAGTTGGCCGGCCAAATTGCCGAGGTTTTAACTAAGTATAACGCGTACAAAGCTGTTTTGGCGCGGGTAGAAGAGTTGCGTGCCAAACGTAACGAATTGTCCAAAACCATCGGTAAAATCAAAAAAGAACAAGGAGACGAAGCGGCCAAAATTGCCATGGGTGAAGTAGGCAAAATTAAAGAAGAAATGGCCGCGCGCGAAAACGAGTTGGAACCGCTTAAAAAAGAAGTAACCGATTTGCTTTTGTCTATTCCTAACATTCCTAACGAAAAAATTCCTGTCGGTGTGAGCGATGCGGACAACCCGGAATATATTGCTTGCTCGTTGCCACTACCGCAGTTTAATTTTAAACCGCTGGACCACCAGGCCGTTGGTGAAAAATTAGGCATTTTAGATTTTGAAGCCGCCGCCGCGTTGTCCGGCAGCCGCTTTGCGCTTTTTAAAGGCGACGGCGCGCGCTTAGAGCGTGCGATTATTGCATTTATGTTGGATATGCACGCCCAAAAAGGATATACCGAAATTTTACCGCCCGTGATCGTAAACGAAGAAATTTTAGTGGGGACCGGGCAACTGCCTAAATTCCGCGAAGATATGTACGAACTGATGGGTGAGCCGAAACAATTTTTAATTTCCACAGCGGAAATTCCGCTTACAAACTTAAACCGTATTCGCGTCGTGCCGGAAAGCGAACTGCCCGTTAAACTGACGGCCTATTCGCCGTGTTTTCGCAAAGAATCGGGCACGTACGGTAAAGATACGCGCGGTTTAATCCGCAACCACCAGTTTGATAAAGTGGAACTGGTGATGCTTTCCAAACCGGAAAATTCCTACCAAATGTTGGAGCAAATGGTGTCCGATGCACAAGATGTATTAAAAGCGTTGGAAATCCCGTACCACGTGGTGGAACTGTGCAGCGGGGACATCGGTTTCTCGTCGGCAAAAACGTATGATATTGAAGTGTGGATGCCCAGCGAAAACCGCTTCCGCGAAATTTCTTCCTGTTCCAACTGTTTGGATTTCCAGGCGCGGCGTATGGGGCTTCGCTACAAGAACGCATTGGGCAAACAAGAATACCTGCACACGTTGAATGGCAGCGGGTTAGCGGTGGGCCGCACATTTGCGGCTATTTTGGAAAACTTCCAACAGGCCGACGGCTCGGTTATTATTCCCAAAGCGTTACGCCCGTACTTTGGTAAAGATAAAATTGAGGCGCAAAAATAATGCATAAGGTAAGCCGGCTTTTATTAGCGGCGTGGTTGATGGTGGCACCGTGCCTGCCCGTGCGGGGGGAAATAAAACTTCCGCCGGACATCATGACGTATGCCACCGAAGGCATTAACGGCGTTTACAGTTTGGATTACCCTACCGCGCAGAAAAATATCCAGCGTGTTTTTGCCCAAGAACCTGACCACCCTTTTGCGCATTTTGGAAACGCCATGATTGCGTGGAGCCGCTACGAGTACGAATTTGAGACCAGCGACGATTCCCAGCGCAAAGTATTTGAAGACATTTTAGACAATTCCATTTCCGGCATCAAACGCTGGTTAAAAACCCACCCCGATGACCCAAACGGGTACATGGGCCTGGGGGCCCTGTATGGGCTGCGAGCGTTGTTTTCCATGCGTACGCGCCGGTGGATAACGGCTTATTTTTCCGGCCGGCTGGCTATTAAAAATTTGGAACGTTCGTTGGCTCTGGACCCGACGTATTATGATGCTTTTTTCGGGCTAGGCATCTACCAATATTTTACGGGCACGTTGCCCAGCGTGATTAAGATATTGGCCAAAGTAGTGGCTATCCGAGGGAACCCGGATGAGGGCGTGCGCCAGTTGAACATCGCGCGCGAAAAAGCCACTTTTACCTCGGACAGTGCCAAACTGATTTTAATTGAAGTACAAAACGTACGCGGGGGAAAGTATTACGATCCGCAAAAATCGTTGGAATTTATCCGCCAACTCCACGCCAAATATCCGAGTAATCCGCTGATGCATTACGTGGAAATTATTTGCTTGTACGAAACGGGGCAATACAAGGAAGTTTCCTCCTTGGCAAATTATTTTTTGGAGCAAATCGGCCACAATCCGTACTATAAGGATATTTATATTGCCCGCGCGTATACCGCACTGGGAACGGTGCAAATGGCGCAAGGAAATTTTGAACAGGCCCGCGATGTTTTTGAAAAAGGCCGCGAAGCGTTACACGGGCAGGAAGTAAGCCGCTGGGGGTTGTGGAACGAACTGCGTTTGGGCCAGGTGTACGACGTGTTGGGCCAGCGCGACAAAGCCGTTGCGCAATACAAGTACGTGTTATCTTTTAAAGACAAATGGGGCTTTGACGATTTGGCAAAATCGCTCATTAAAAAACCGTATAAGGCCCCCACGCAGGGCGATGTGGGCCCGTTGCCACCGCAGATTTGAAGTGATAAAAGACGTCCCCGAAAGGGAACCCTGCCGTCTAACTTGATACAAGGAGAAGTCAATGAAAAAACTAGTCATAGCTGTAGTTGGTTTGTTGTGCTTCGCTCCGGACGCTTTTGGCGGATAACTGGGGCTTGGGTTTGCGTTGGGGTTGGATGCGAAGTACAACTTTAGTGCAAAAACCACAAAAGATGGCTTCACTTATTCCGACCGCACTGGTTTTGGTGCTGCCTTGACAGGCCGTTTTTACTTCTAATCGTAACGATTAAACGGTTTGTTGAAAACCACCCCTCCCGTTGGGCGGGGTGGTTTTTTTATGGTATTCTGCCGGAAAGGC
>JAKSPG010000066.1 GCA_024405075.1 Elusimicrobiaceae bacterium
AACTCCATTGGTTTGACGAAGTAACTAACGGACAATTTACTACTTCCCGGGTATTATATTTTAACGACAAAAGCCTGCGTCAACTGGCAGGCTTTGATGTGCAAATTCGTTTACCGGGAGTCTTTTTGAGAAGCCGCCCGCTGATCAGCCACTAAACTGGTGGAACCAATCCTCGGCCCAATTACGGCTCCGGCGCGTAAACGACCCGTGTATGCTTGGTATCTTTGGCAACAGCACTAATCTTGTATGAAGTTTTAGACACGCCGATTTTAAAGCCTCTCGGCTCTAACGCGCGCCGCGTATCACGCTGAAACTGCACCGGATCGCCCGACAACAGCGACAGACGCAACAAATCGTTGGTATAGTAACCGTATTTTAGTTTATGTACTTCCTCTAACGCCGAGATTTTGTACAAATGGGTCCGGGCATGGCGGATATAATATTGATCCAATACCGCCCCGCCTCCAAACGTCTGCGAATAAACCGTCCATGCAAAAGCCACCAGCAGGATACCCCCCAACACCTGCACTAGGGTACGCTCCAAACCACTTCTTTGGCGGATTTGCACCACCACGCTACCGCCAAACATATCGTGCAAAGAACGGTGTCTGTCATCAAAAAAAGCAAGCAGGAAACCACACATTAAAAGTGCCCCGCTAATGTAATATCCCACGGCCCGCAGCAGGGCCCGACCAAAGGAAATGGGGCCGCTTAAATCTTGTTGAACCACCGCAATACCCACCAGGCTTTTACCCAGCGTCATACGGTCGCCACAAGAGAAAACAGACTCATACAAAACAAACAAACCATTCACGCCCGCCACCCACAACAGGTAGTGCCACATTTCTATTTCCGGGTGCATCAGTTTAATAACCAACCACGTTAATACCTGACAGGGAATAAAAATTATCCCGTAATCAATCAAAAATGCCACAAACCGCTCCGTGATAGAAGCGTAAACCACTTGGGGAGTTTCTTGCGCTTGTGCGGCCGGGGCCGCGGCAGTAGGGTTCATAATATCAATATGCTGTTGTGTCATACATAATTCCTCGTATTTTTATTATAACAAGTTTTGGTCGCAAAAAAACAAGAAGATAAAGGCAAACGTATACCAGCCAAAAGGCCCAGCGGCTTTTTGGGCCTTTTGACCCTTGTGACAGCAATGGCTCCAAGCTAGAATATGTATGAAGCGGTTGATAAAATCCATCTTCTACAGTATTTTTTTGGGTTATCTTTTTTTGCCTTGTGCTTACGCGCAGGCCTCGCTAGAAGGAGCGGCCCGCGGCGGGGCGTTAGCTCAAACCCACCTGGCTAAACAGGTACACAAAACAGCTATGCTGGCCAGACAAATGCAAAGGAGATATCCCGGCATTTCATCTTGGGGAAGTGCCAGTGAAAATTTTATCGTTGAGCCGTTTGTAGACCCGGGATACATTCTGTCACATATCCCTGCCCGTGAATTATATCCCGAGGTACCTTCTCTCACGCAGGAGTATTTGCCTAATTATTTTTTAATGAGGAACAATTTGGCCACCCTACAATGGATGCCCGTCCTGGAACAAAACCGCCAAGCCATTACCAATCACGCCGTTGATTTCTACCGTGAAAAAACCCCTATTACCCACTCTCCCCAAGACGATATTTCTTGGCTGGCCAGGCAAGTGGACGACCAAACAAACTACCTCTTTTTAGGAGAACTGAACCACTACGAGACAATTACTTCTATCCAGGTAACAGCACTGGTACATCAAATACGGCTACAACAACCGCACGGACGGGAGATTTTCTTATTTACTGAATTTTTGCCTAAAGCAAAACAGTGGAAAGATGTAGTCCTGGAAGACGATGTCCTTTACGAGACCGATATGCCCACCTGGGAAACAATTTCACTGGACCAAATCCCCATCATCGGTTTAGAGCCGGAATTTGTTATAGAGTATCAACCGTATCTGGGGTTGGAGATGATGGCAGAGCACTGCCAAAGCGGCCGCATGGTATGGACGTCCCTGGAAGGAATCCGCTTGCGTAATCAGCACTGGAAAAACCTGTTACTGCAGTACCGTACCGCCCACCCAGACGCCTTATTTATTATCTACGCCGGAGCCGGACACACGGAATATACCGCCCCATACTCTTTGGGAAGTGCCTTCTCTGGCCCGCATACGATTAATGTGAGCCTGGACCCGCTTGTTGACGGCCACACCACCGATATCGGGCTTTTTTCCGATAGAACAAAAAAAAATCTTATCCGAAAGGATATTACAATTTAAAAACAAATCGTTGGCACATATAGCAGGTTTTGATATCCGTTGGGTACTTAAATGAAAAAAAAAAGGGGGACGGGAAAAAATTCCGCCCCCCCACTTTTTTTTAGAAAACAACCCAGTACTTATGCCGCAATACCCAAACGTGAGAACAGCACATACACGCCAAATGCACACAACGCTATCGCCACACTGACGATGACCGCTTTGTTCCATGGGGTGGTATCCACCACGTGCAAATCTTGTGTGCTGTCGTACTTGTTTTGCGTCGGCCAGAATTTCCCTGTCATGTACATAAACATAACGGAAACTACAAATAAAATGGCCAAAATATGCAAGAAGTGTAACGTTGTATGAATGATATTTAATTGTGTAAGCCCATACCCTACCATAAAGAATACCAGCGTTGCTTTAGCCGCCCAGGCCGGCGCGGTTTTATTGAGCATGCCAAACACGATTAAGGTAAATATCGGCACGTTGTAAAACCCGTTTACCATTTGCAAGTAGTTAAAAAGGCCCGAGGGAGCCATCGCGATCAACGGTGCCACACACATAGAGAACACCGCCAGCACAATCCCCACGTATTTACCTTTAGTAACTAGTTCGTGATCGGTAGCGGTAGGTTTGATAAGCGGCTTATAGACGTTCAACATAAACAGCGTAGACGTAGAGTTAAGTGCCGCGTTAAACGAACTTAAAATCGCCCCGAACAGTACCGCCGCAAAAAAACCAATCAAATAGAACGGCAATACTTTGTTGACGAGCATCGGGTAAGCCATATCACCTACTTGAAGCGGATTATCCCGGAAAATATGAAATGCAATAATTCCCGGCAAAATCAAATACAACGGCCCGATAAGTTTAAAGCACGCCGCCAATAACAACCCCTTTTGGCCTTCCTTTAAGTTTTTAGCAGCCAACACACGTTGTACAATGGTTTGGTTGCATCCCCAATAAAACAAGTGTACCAGAAGCATCCCGGTAAACATGGTGGCAAACGGAACGGGATCAATAGAAGAACCGATAGCGTTGAATTTTTCCGGGTGAGATTTAACCACTTCCACAAGTCCGGCGGCGATGTTTCCATCTCCAACATACGCCAACGCAAACAGCGGTACCATTAACCCGCCGATAATCAGCCCGATGCCGTTAATCGCATCGGCTACCGCCATGATGCGAAGCCCACCGAATACCGTATACAAACACCCCAGCACCCCAATCGCTACCACTACCACAATAATAGCCATCATGGGCGAAAGGTGGAACGTGCCCATGATATCAAAAATACCGCCCATGCCAATAGCACCGGAATACAAAACAGTCGGCAATAAAATCAGCACATAACCTGCTAAAAACAAGAAATTAACGAACTGTTTAGTCGCCGCATCGTAACGTTCGCCGATAAAATCCGGGATCGTTGCATAGCCTCTTTTCAAGTAGCGCGGCAGGAAGAAAAACGCCACGATAATCAGCGCGACCGAGGCCCCAATCTCCCAGCCCATGCTGGACATATTAAACATGTATCCTTGCCCGTTAAGCCCTACCATCTGTTCGGTAGATAAGTTCGTCAGCAACAACGAAGCCGCGATAATCCAACCCGTCAGACCGCGCCCCGCCAAGAAATACCCTTCTGAAGATGAAGCATCTTTTTTACGCGTCAAGTAATAAGATGCCCCCAACACCAACGCCGTAAAACACACAAACGACGATATTGTCAGCAACATACGTTCTCCTTATCGGTTAATTTATCCCTGCACGCAGGACACGGCTTGCGCAGCCCGCTACCTTCATTGTAGATATAATCGTAGTGTTAGTCAATAAACTAATACAAAACTCCCCCCGCGGGCATGCGGGCCTGGCCACAAAAGTGGTATCATATGTGTATGATTATTGATGATGAAAAACTACAACGAACGTTGGAAGATGCCAAGTCGCATACCGATTCCGACGTGACGGCCATTTTAGAAAAAGCCAAAGCCCTCAAAGGCATTTCGCTTACCGAAGCCGCGGTCCTGTTAAACTTAACCGACCGCAACTTGTTAAATAAACTGTACGATACAGCCAAATTTGTCAAAGAAGCCATTTACGGCAACCGCATTGTCTTGTTTGCCCCTTTATACATTTCCAACCTATGCTCTAACGAGTGCGTATATTGCGCCTTCCGCCGCTCCAACACGGCGTTAAAACGCCATGCTAGTTCGCAAGATGAAATCAAACAGGAAATTACGGCCCTTTTACAGCAAGGGCACAAACGCGTTTTAATGGTAGCGGGTGAATCGTACCCTGGCGGCGGCTTGCAATATATTTACGACAGTATCAAGACGATTTACGACACACGCTGGAACGGTCAAAACATCCGCCGTGTCAATGTAAACATTGCCCCGCTGACATTGGAACAATTTGCCGAACTCAAAAAGTGCAACATCGGCACCTTCCAACTGTTCCAAGAAACGTATCACAAAGAAACATACGAAAAATTGCACATCGCCGGTGCCAAGAAAGATTACCAATTCCGTTTAGACGCCATGGACCGCGCCTTACAAGCCGGAATTAACGACGTGGGTATCGGGCCGCTACTTGGCTTGTACGACCACAAATATGAGATTTTAGCTACGCTGGAACACTCGTGGTATTTAGACAAAAAATACGGTATCGGCCCGCATACGATTTCTATCCCGCGCATTGAACCGGCCGAAGGGAGTGAATTTAGCAAGCACCCCAACGATGTATTATCCGACGATGATTTTAAAAAATGTATTGCCGTTTTGCGCCTTGCGGTGCCGTATACGGGCATCATTTTAAGTACACGCGAAACACCGGCCATGCGCAACGCCTGTTTGGAACTGGGCGTATCGCAAATTTCCGCCGCCTCCCGCGTCAATCCGGGTGGCTATTCGTACGATAAAGACAACGGCAGCCAGTTTACACTGACTGACGAGCGAAGTTTGGCCGAAGTCATTGATGCCGTGGTAGACGCTAAGCACATGCCGTCTTTTTGCACGGGTTGCTATCGCTTGGGACGCGTAGGCAAAGATTTTATGGATATGGCCAAACCGGGTTTAATTAAGACGCACTGTCTGCCCAATGCTATGTTCACGTTCGCCGAGTACTTGGAAGATTTCGCGCCGGCTCCCTTAAAAACCAAAGGATACGCGCTTATTGAGAGCACGGCCAAGGAGGCCTTCCCGGCAGACTCGCCGATTCATAAGCTGATTGAAGACAACCTAACGAAGATTAAGAGCGGCAAGCGGGACTTGTACTTCTAGTCCTTGCAGGCTTTATTCATTCCACTTTTCTATATCCCGCATACCAACCTTGCGGGATGACGAGAAAAGTGGAATTTTATGTTCTCATTTTAGTCTCGCTCGTCACCCCGCAATGTTTCTGTGCGGGGTATAGCGAGGCGAAACAAAGCAAAACAAAGAACCCCGCCGAAGCGGGGTTTTTTGTTTTCAATTTCTAATTTACTTAGAATTTGATTAACATGCCGAGTTGACCTTTGGCAATGTCGCTATCGGTTCCCCAGCCATACGCGATACCGGCAAACAATTCCACATTTTCATTGTGGGCATATTTAGCGGTTAAGTCAGCCTCGTAAAAGGCCGAGTGATCCATGCGGTGATCTTGGAAGGAGAACCCATCCACAGATACCGTCCATTTGTCAGCCGGTTTAACATCAGCTCCGATATTGAACAAAGCGACATCCATAATGAAGCCCATCATGGCATGTGCATAGTGTCCATAGATCAAACCGGGTTGATAGTTACCCAAGGAAAAGAAATGGTCATTGGCATAGTAGAAAGTACCACGAGCGGTTACGGCGTTAATGTCCATAGCGACATCTACTTTAGCCATGTGACCGGTTCCGTTATGTTCTTTGACGAGTCTGTCGCCGCCGAAGTTGCGGGCGTATTCCGCTGCGACACGAACCGGCGTATTCAAACTTAATTTAGCCCCATAGAAACCTATGTGTTTGTCCATGGCATTTACGACGGCATCATAGCCGTACACTTGCGCTTTCAATTCGTCGGTGATGTTCATTTGGAAATCAGCACCATATATGCTGCGGGGGTCAAAGAAATAATCCCCACTAAACAAACGATACCAACTGGGCTCATGCATGGTGGGGATAAAATACGATGAAGAGATTTGTTTGGTCATACTCGTTTCATTTACTCTACCGGCGATTAAGGTAAGAGCCTTGACTTCATCCCCGTAGGTAACTTTAACAGCATCTAACGAAAGAGCATAACCGTTGCTTTCCGCATTGTAGTGGTTCGGGCCGAAATAGATTACGGCACTATCTTCTTCACCATAGAATTGGCGACCAACAGTGGCTTCTAAGCAGCAAAATAAATTGTGCAAAACCACATTGGCTTCTACCACGTGAAACTGATCTAAATAGTCGTGCGCGGATTTACCGGACGCATCGTTAATGCCCCAAATATTGGCATATTGGAACATTAAGTTTGCAGTTACATCTTCCGTTAAATCAGCAGATAAACCAGCGAGCACACGAACACTCGTGTCACGGTTCAATCTACCGAGTCTATTATGGTTCACATCCGAAGCGATAGTTTGGATTTCACCCTTAACTTCTACATTGTTTAGTACACCAGC
>JAKSPG010000067.1 GCA_024405075.1 Elusimicrobiaceae bacterium
GTTTTTATAGACGGGGGACGAGAGGACAATGTCTCCCAGCGAGGACAAACGGATTACTAAAATATTAGGGTGTTTTTCGTTCATACTGTTGTACCATCTCCATGATTTTATGAGTTGCTCCTTTAAAACTGAGGGCCGTTTTACGGGCCTTGCCGGACATGTTTTCCAGCTGCGCCATGTCTTGCATGAGGCGCAAAACAATCGTTTTAAAATTGTATTCATCTACCAACACACCTCCGCCATTTTCCAGTAGCGCGCGGGCCGTGTGCGGCGCATTGTGAAAGTGTTTCCCAAATAAAACTGTTTTAGATAAGATGGCAGGTTCTAATAAATTATGCGCGCCCCGGTTTACCACAGATCCTCCCACAAACGTAAGCGTAGCCCGGGCATATAACGAGGGTAACAATCCCATGACGTCCGCGCATACAATGGCCGCATCTTTGGGGAAGTTTTTGTCGCTGATAAAAGCATGCGGCAAACCGCTTTGGCGCAGGGCCGTGCGGATTTCCGGGCGGCGTTCTAAATGGCGTGGGGCAAAAATAATTTTAATATCTTTTTTGATAAATTCCGGCGCGGCGCGTAATAACATGGTTTCTTCCTGCGGGTGGGTGCTACCCAGCACTAAAAGCGGTTTGCCGCCCCAACCCAGGGCGGTAAGCAGGGCGTCCACTTCGCCGGTGCGAGTGGGTGCGTCGTTAAGCGTATCGTATTTGACGTTGCCGCATACTTTACAGCGCGACGCATCCAGCCCCAGCTGCGTGTAACGCTCGGCAGATTCAGCGGTTTGCAATGCGGCAAAATTTAAATGTCCCAGTACACGTTTAAAAAGCGGTTTCACCCACCCGTAGGCACGGGTAGATTTGGCAGAAATGCGTCCGTTGAGAAAGGCCACCGGAACACCGGCTTGATATGCGGCTTCCAGTAAGTTGGGCCAAATTTCGCGTTCTATTAAAAATAGGCGATAAGGTTTTGCCAGACGAATAAAACGGCGACAAGAAGGATAAAAGTCAAGCGGAACAAGCAGGGCTTGTTTTATGAGCGGATTTTTAAGGGCTGTTTCTTTGCCGGCCTGGGTGGTGGTGGTAAGCAAAATGTCGCGGTGGTAAAAATCTTTCAAGGCGGCCAGCAAACCTTGGATAGACTTTACTTCCCCCACACTGGCACAGTGTAGCCAGATGGCTCCTTGAATGACCTCTCCCTTTTTTTCTAACCCGAACCGCTCGCGCAGCTCTTGCCCCAGATGCGCCAGTAACCCGCGCCGACCGGAGAGCAGAAAGCCGATGCACACTCCCAATGCGGCAAACGGAAAAGCCAGGTTAGTTAGGAACAATAAAAATAATCCCATAGACTTATTATATGAAAATTTACAGTGTTGAGGGCGAAAAAAAAAAGAAAAAACCGCCCGTTGCTTTTTTATACAACGGGCGGGGGTGATAAAAGTGCTACTGAAAAAAAAGAACTTTTTGTTACTCCAGGATGAAAGGCGAAGCATGATACTTAGCAGGTACGGAAATATCCGGTCCTTGCACGGCATCTTTGCCCCAGCGTTTACCTGTAATCATTTGATCAGTCGTATCCAACAAGAAATCAATGACTCCTTGGTCAACATTTTTGGGTCTACCGACTTGAGCCAAGTGTTTGCGTAAACCGAGCAGCTCGTTGTACATATCTGTCAAGCCTTCTTGTTCGGCGCGGGCTACCGCTTGGTCAAAGGGGTTGAAAACTTCTTTCTCTGAAATCTGGAACGTATGGAAGATTTGCCCAGAAAGAATGTAGTTTTTCAACTCGTCCTGTTGAGCCGCTAATTGTTGCATGCGTTTGGGCGCTACGTAGTTGCGCACCGGTATTTCAATAGGAGTTGCCGGGCGCGGCGCCAACGACGCAACGGTGTTTGCTTGGAGATTGGCCACATCCGCTTTTTCTTCTATGCCTCGGCGTATGTTCGCCCATAAACGCGATACCCCTACGGAGGAATCGTTGTGAGCGAGGTTGTAGGGGTTATGGAAAGCTACTTTATCTGCCGTTGCTTTTAGCGTGGAGAAGGTAACCTCTTCTGCGGCTAAACGTTCTGCGGGGATGTTTAACTCTACGCCTACTTCACTTAAATAAGCTTGTAGGTCCCCCCATTGGGCCGAGAGCATCATGGGCCTTCCATTGCTGTCCACGCGGGAAAGGCGGAAATTGGCCAGTTGTTTAATTTCGTTATAAGCACCCAGATTAATCAGGGCACGGACGGCTGTTACATCCAACACACCAGTAAATAGTCCTGCGTCTATTTTCATTACCGTTTCCACGAGTTGCCCGGCATCGGATAAATCCCCGATGAGGCCTAAATCGGTAATGGCAGCGGCTACTTTGGCTAAATTTTCCGCATTGGTAGCATGAGGTGCATAGTTTTCAAATAGGTAGGTATAGAACGATTTTGCTTTGTTAATCTGCCACTGCGTGAGTACAATAGGTCCTTCTACAAGAGTAATAGGATAGCCAGTCAAGAAAAGGTACTGTTGCGTTGCATGAGGTAATTCGTCTAGTTCTGCTGGATTGCATTCACGCAAAATATCCAGTGTTTCCGTAACACCTAACCGTAGATTTAGGTTTGGTGTAGCAGTAGCGGACGGTGAGTTTTCTCCCAAGCGGGAAACAGAAGATAAGTTCCTGTCTTCAGAGGCTACCACTTGTGCGGCCATACCCGTTTTTAAGGGATTCATCTGTCCAATATCGGCACGTGGAGTAGGCGGTTGTAAGCTTAAAAAGCGGGCCGTGGAAGCACCAGGAGTGCTAAGAATAGAGGTTAAACCTTTCATGGCGTTTAAACTAATGGGGCTGGCTTGTAGCACGACGGGTCTGCGACCCTGAACAGCGACTCGCGCCGCTTTGATAAGTTCGCCTCCCCCACCGGCTGCAACAGGCGTAGCGTTAGCAATTAGCAACGCTCCGCCAAGTAATAACAAACGGATGTTGTTCATTACGTTTTTCCTCCATAATATATAGGTTTACCCCTACGTCATAGTACAAAAACAAATCAGCGCACAAGGGCCAAAAGGCCCAGTTTGTGTCTGGGCCTTTTTAACAGGATTATGTAATGGATTATAGGCGGTGTACTAATTGGAAGTTTCTTCGGAATCGGACGGGCTTTTCTTAAATAAACTGCCGATAGCTTTTACTGTTGCTTTGGCTGCTTTGGCCGTATCTTTTGCGGCAGTAGTCGTTACATTGGAAGCCGTAGAGGCGGTTCCTTTAACGGCACCCCCGGCTACTCCGGCTGTACTTTGTACGGCCGATTTGGCTGTTTTATAACTTAAAATTCCCCCCACCACAGAACCTACGGTATTGAGCATATCCACCTTGCCGGACGGGTTGTCCAATGTGCCTGTTACTTTAATTACAACAGGAGTTTGTTTTGTAAGCAAAGTAGCGGATGCTTTCATGTTTAAATCGTTTGTTACGAAATTAACAGTTCCCGTCGCATTGATGTTAGTTAGCGCCGATTCAAACGTGGTGGAATCCAGGTTCATAACTCCCTGCGTGAAGGTGTATTTTCCTTGCGCTTTTGTCATAGCAATTTCGCCTTTTTGGGCTTGCGTTTCCGCTTCAAAGAGATTGAGTTTTAATTTCTTGCCTACATTATTCAAAAGCCCCAAGGGTAGCAACACAATTCGCACAATTTTATTTTGTTTGAGCAGTTTGTCTATATCGGTAATTGCGCCCGGTTGTAGGTCAAACGAGACAGTGCCGTTTGTGTTCTTCATCGATTCGCTGACGCGGGTGAGTGTCGCTTGTAGCGTAAGTCCGTCCGTGCGGAAATACGGCATACTGATAGCCCCGGTGGTGATATTGGCAGTTATGTTGGCTTCCGTGTCGGTCGATTGTCTTTTCGGCGCAGTGGCAGAGTCGGGAGTCGTTTCTTTTGTTTCGGTTTGGGAAGTACCAAACGAAGGTAGCTCGGTCAGGGTCAGTTTATCCACATGCAAGCGAAGAACAATATCCAAAACCTCTTTTATTTTTTTATAGACAAAAGAGAGATTGAAATTTTCACCGTTGATAAGGCCGTTTAGCCCGTCAGAAGAAATTGCATCCAACGAAGTAATTTTAATAGTACCGTTTGTTTGGGTTAATATAAACGGCGGATACAGGGCACTTAAGTTTTTAAGTGTAACAGTGCCGCTAACGTCTTTACCGTCATTTTTTTCTGTGGCGGTTAAAGAAGCTGTAATGATTCCTCCGGGGTTAAAGTCCGTCCGGTCTGCCATTTGGATGATTTGGGTCAAATCGGTTTTTAGGTTGGCGGTCAAGCGATAGGAGTTCTTCCCGGTGGCCCAACCTGCCCGTCCGTTGACAGACAAGGTATTATTCAATACTTGAAAATCCGCTTGTTGGATACGTGCTTCTTCCTTTTGCAAGTCGGCTTGTGCTCGGAGCGATACATTGATTTGGGGTAATTTAAAAGCAGGTAAGTCCGGCAGGAAATCGGCAAAAGCGGTATGGTCCACCCCCGTGATGGAGCCGGATATTGCCACGGAGGGATTTTCAAAATCTTTCACTTCACCCTGCAAGGCCAAAGCTACTTTTTTGTAAGTGGCCGATGCTTGGAAAATTTTTACGTATGCTTGCGGCAGATTAAGACCCGCCAAAAATACTTCTAACGAGACGTTTGCCGGTACCGATACGGATAGTTCGTTCCCGTCCCTGGTCTGGCTGGTAAAGGAAATTTTCGCCGGGAACGGGGCATTTGTATCAAAGTCATTCAGTTGGATATTTAAATCTTCTACACTGGTTTTAAAACCGGTCTGCAAATCCTGGTAATAAAAATCGCAATCTGTTGCGCGGACGTGTTTGGCTGTTATGGCAAAAGATAGTCCGGCTGATGATTTGGCGGAAGTGGCCGCGGTTGTTTCTTCAGCTGGGTTAGAGGAAAGTAACGTATCAAAATTAAATGAGTTGTCTTTGTTTTTTATCAAATTTACGTCCAACCCATCTACGCGCAGGGTACTGATTTCTACCCGTTTTTTGAGTAAGGGCCAAAGGGCCGCTTTGGCTTGCACTTTATCGGCTTTAATGAATGTGCCTTGTTCAAAAGAACTGTTTTCCGAAAGGGCCACATTGGTAAGTGTGATGCCGATTAAATTAAATGAAACAGAATCAAAGGATAACTCCCGGTGTAACGTGTTGTGTGCATAATCCAGTGTCATTTTTTTAATTTTTTCCGGTGGGAACATGAGCCGCAGCGCTACCAAACCGATAGCACCCAACAGTACCGCTACCAAGGCTAATTTAACTAAAATACGGACGAATTTTTTCATGTAGTTTTTCTCCTCAAAATTAGGCAATTATCAATAAAACGAATGTGTGGGGATCTGGGGGTCAACGGGAGTAGACAAAGCACCGTTTATTTAGACATTTTAATGGGAGAGTCGTCGTCCTCATCTGTTTGTGCTTGCAAAGCTTGGGATTTGGCTTTCTCCTGTTCCCATTTCGCTCGTTCCTGCGCCAGCTGGGCCGCCATTTCATCATCAAACAAAATGGTTGGCATGCGGTCTTCTTCCGTGTAGGTAACAATATCTTCCGGTTTCGGTTGGTATACTTCGGATAAATGTTGAGAGATAGACTCATCGGCCGCGTGCGTTTTAACGGATGCTTTTAATACTTGTACGCTTTTCATGTTTTGGGTAGCCACTGTGGCACGAACTTCCGGTGCGGCCAGGGTAGCTCTGGCGTGTTGGGTAGCGGGTAAATCCTCGTTGTCGTTGTCTCTGTAATCTAAATTCAAGAATACGGATACCAAAAAAGCATGCATGGACAGGTATATCAAAATGGATACTCCCAGCAGTATACCTAAACCAATGGTCCAGGGTGTGGTAATTTTGGCTGGATCAAAAGTCGTAGATGTGTAGGTAGAAATAGCATAGTGTGCCACATAGGTACAGGCTCCTATCAGTATCAGCGGGAACACGATACTCATTAGCATAGCGGCTAAAGTAGCCAAGAAATGCTTTGCCTGCATTTTGCAGCTGTAAAGAATGGCGTGAAAAGGGTCCTGTTCGCGCAGGGCAATGGTTATTATGGCAAACAGAATGTGCATGAAGATCAACAAGCCCACTAAAGCGGCGACCGCCAAAACAACAGGCGACAGCCGAGGAAGACCCATTCCGCGGATAATCATGGAAACAGCGATGCCCAATACCCCGTAGATGAGTAGCACGATAACGGTATATATTCCGGGTAGGGCGGAGGAAGCCAGTAAGTCGGAGAACGACGCTTTTTCCTGCTCTATTTCGCCGGCAAAGGTTTTAAGAAGCGCCATCAGTAAGAACGAGGAATATACCAAACCAAACAACACGACCGCTACTTTGGGGACGTTGAGCACAAAGAGCATGATAATAGCGAAAATTCCCCCTAGTACCGCTACAAACAACAAAGCACACAGCGTATCAAATACGCGGTTCATGACGCCAAAACTTTCCACAAATAAGCGGGACAACGAATGTGGTTCTCTTATTTCCATAATTATATATATTGGCTCCTCTAGTGTTTATTATAGCAAATATTCCCGTGCCAATACTTAAGGACGTTGTTTTAACGCTTGGGCGGCTATAAACGCACTGGCCCAGGCCCAGTGCAAGTTAAATCCTCCTAAATTGCCCGTGACATCTACCAGTTCGCCAGTTACAAATACACCGGGTAAACGTTTGAGCTGTAGGGTAGAAGCATTTAACTCGCCGGTATCTATTCCCCCGGCCGTGGCTTCCGCTTTGGTATAGCCGCTGGTGCCGTCAGGTGTAAAGCAAAACCGGTGCAACCGTTGGGCAGCCGTTTGCAGTTGGGCGCGGGTTGCGTTGGATAAGGG
>JAKSPG010000068.1 GCA_024405075.1 Elusimicrobiaceae bacterium
AGCGAAGCCACCCCTAAAAATTCGCACAGTTTATTCTCTTGCAGGAATTGGCTAACGGCAACGGCCCCGTGCCCATACGCATTGGCTTTTACAAGAGCCAACAGTTTCACATCCGGCCCTACCATTTGGCGCACGCGGGCCACGTTAGCAGATAACTTGGTTAGATCCACTTCCGCGATGGTGGGACGTAAGAGCGGTATTGGCATACTTACTCCGGCAACGTCAGCATGGTGTTACCACCGGTCTGCTGCGCCGCTTCCATGTGTTCGGGGGCAGGGTTGGTGAACAAAGCATACTCACCAAAGAACGCCAAATCAATGTCCCCCACCGGACCGTTACGCTGCTTGGCGATAATAAGCGTCGCTTTATTTTTAAGCGATTCGTCGTCGCGCTTATAATACCAATCGCGGTGGATGAGAGCCACCACATCGGCATCTTGTTCAATAGAGCCAGATTCGCGCAAGTCCGACAGAAGCGGCTTATTGTCGGTGCGGGCCTTGTCCTCGTTTTTACGGCTCAACTGCGACAGTGCCATCACCGGCACGTTAAGCGTGCGGGCCAAATCTTTGAGCATGCGAGAAATTTCGGATACTTCCTGCTGGCGGCTTTCTGTGCGACGTTCTCCCCCGCGAATGAGCTGTAAATAGTCAATGACAATGAGTCCCAGCTCTTTACCTTGCTTTTTTAACTCGCTGGCTAAACGCCGTGCGCGCATGCGAAGCTCGGTAATGGAAATACCGGACGTATCATCAATGTAAAAAGGTGCGGCAGAGAGACGGCCCAACTCACGCGTGAGGTCAGACCATTTATTACGGTCAAACCACCCGGTACGCAATTTGTGGATTTCCACCATGGCCGCTGCGCCGAGCATGCGTTCAAAAATACTGTTACGTCCCATTTCCAGCGAGAAAAACGCCACCGGCAAACCGCACTCCACACAGGCGTGGTGGGCGATGTTAAGCGCCAGGGCCGTTTTACCTTGGCTGGGACGCGCCCCTAAAATGATCAGGTCGGATTTTCTTAACCCACCCGTACGGTGGTCAAATTCATCCAACCCCGTTGGAACACCTTGAATCGCATTTTTGTTTTGGAACGATTTTTCCAGTTCCGCCATTACTTGCGGGGCCAGGTCTTTGGCTGAAATAAAGCCGGACAACTTTTGCTTTTGGCTTAATTTATAGATTTGGTCAGCCGCAGAATCAATGAGAATTTGCGGGTCGTCGTCTTCCTCTTTATAGCAGCGTTGTACCAAACCGGTAGCAGTGTGAATTAAATCGCGCACGACGTACTTTTTGTATACGATTTCCGCATAGTGCTTGACGTGTGCGGCCGTGGCTACTTTGTCCACTAATTGCGTTAAATAGACTTCACCCCCCAGCTGGGTAAGCAAATTATTTTTTTTGAGTTCTTCGCTTAACGTAACGATATCTACCGCCTGGTTACGCTGGGCCAGGGCCTGCGCGGCGGCAAAAATCTTTTGATGAGCTTCTTTATAAAAATGTTCCGGCTTTAAAATTTCCAAAGCATCCGTGAGGGCCTCTCCATCCAACATCATGGAGCCCAAAACAGCCATTTCCGCATCAATAGCTTGCGGCGGGATACGTTCTTCTAACAAATTACTTGCCATACAATACAACCTCTACATCAAAAATCTGCCCTTTTTTAGGGGAAAAAGGGGAATATAAGTATTGTACCAATTTAATGGAGTGTTGGGAAAGGCAAAAAAACCCCGCAATTTTGCGGGGCTCAATACAAAAAGCAAGCAAACTACTTAAAATAATATCCGTTCATAAATGGGAAAGCACCGGTAAAAGTATGAATTTTTTCCCGCACGTTGCGTGTTTTACGCCCGGTTACGGCTTGGCACAGGCGGTTAGCCCGGGCATCTTCTTCAAGCGCGTAGCAAATGCGGTGAACAGCACCCGCGCTATCAACAGCATAGTAATAACTGGCGTGGAGGCGTTCGTCGGAACAACGCGGATAAACTTTATTATTGTTCGTATGCAGGTAACACCCCCAGGTAGCGTTATCGCAAGAAGCCGTATTTCCCTCCACCGTGCAGGAGCCGGGCAGCCCCACATCTAAACTATCAAAAGACATTTCGCTATTTCCGCCTAACACTACAGCGCGTATTTGCGCTTCTGCAATGGCTTTAGTTACGGGCATAAGAGCGCTATAGCGTGCCTTATCCACCGCCAGCTGGTATTGCGGCAACGCGATAGCCGCCAAAATACCGATTATTAACACAACAACTAATAACTCAATGAGCAAGAACGCTTATACATCAAAACGGCCCAACAAACGACTTTTCTTTTCCATACGTAAACCCTCGTGTAAATTAGGTTATAATTAAAAAAAAAAAAAAAAAAAAACGATGTCAAGTTTTTTTAACACTCCCTTTCAAAAACATAAAAAACCCCCGCATAAAGCGGGGGTTTCTTACAAAACGCAACGATCCGGTTTATTTGGCTTCGGCCTTATCTTCGGCTTGTTTGGCATCGCCGATTTTTTCTTCCACCGTGGTCAAGGGGTTAATTTGCACCTTGATCGTGGCAGTGACGGTCGGCTTCAAATAAATACCCACGGTTGTTTCGCCCAGGGCTTTGATAGGCATGTTCAGCTCAATGGAGTCTTTGGAAATGTTGTGACCCAACGCCTGCAATGCTTTGTGGATATCGGCCTTGTTGACGGAACCGAATACTACGCCGTCGGCATTGACCGTTTTGGTAAACGGCAACACCACGCCGACCAATTTTTCCGCAATAGCGCGCGCTTCGGCCAATTCGGCCTCAATGCGTTTTTGGCGGCGCTGCGCACCCAATTGCCAATTTTTAATGGCACCTTCAGTGGCGATTTCTGCCAAGTGGTGCGGCACTAAAAAGTTGCGGGCGTACCCGGGCTTTACTTCTACAATAGAGCCCACCATACCCAAATTTTTGACGTTTTCTTTCAAAATAACTTTCATGTTCGTCCTCCAACTTATTTTTTGGGTAAGGAATACGGCAAGATAGCCAAGTTGCGGTCGCGCTTAATCGCTTTGGTGATTTGGCGTTGGTGCTTGGCGCAGGTGCCGGTAATGCGGCGGGACAAAATTTTGCCGCTTTCCATGGTAAAGGACTTTACGAACTGAAAGTTCTTATAGTCCACATTGTCAATTTTTTCAGCGCAAACTTTGCAGACTTTTCTTCTGCTTTCAAAGCGCTTTTTCTTTTTTTTTCGGGCCGGTCTTTCCGGACGCACGGCCGACGCGGCGGGAGCCGTTTCGGCAGCGGGAGCTGTTTTAATTTCTTCGGACATGTGATTCCTCGTTTGTTAGGTTAAAAAGGCACGTCGTCTTCCATTACATCTGTAGTGGGAACGTCGTCCTTTGCGGCCGCTTGTGCGCCGTCATTGTAGGCGCCTCCGGCGGCGGCTGCGGATTCCAAAATTTGAATCCGCCGGGCGGTAACCTGCAAGTTTTTGCGGGTTTGGCCCGTGGTTTTATCGGTGTATTCGCTAAGGGTTAGGCGGCCTTCCACACTTACAGGCGTGCCTTTTTTAACCCGGTCTTTACACCGGTCTGCCGCTGCACCCCAAACTACCACAGGTACAAATACTGTGTCATCTTTCCACTCGTTTGTGGTTGCATCCAAATACCGGCGGTTGACCGCCAGATCACAACGGCACACCGCTTGACCTTTCTGTGTAAATGCCACGTTAGGGTCCCGTGTTAACCGTCCGACTAGAAGGACTATGTTTTGTTCCGGTAATTTAATGGCTGAGGGCATACGTAAACCTCTTTTATTTTACAACGACCGGGGCCGGTTTGGCCTTTACTTCCACGGCGTTCATCGTCAGGAAGCGCAGTACGTTTTCGTTGAGTTTCAAAGCACCTTCAAATTCTTTCACAAAAGAAGGTTCCGCTTTGAATTTCAAGTAGAGATAGAAACCGTCGCGGGTATGGTTGATTTCGTGGGTGAATTTTCTTCTGCCCAGTTTTTCCTCGCTGGTTACTTCTCCGCCTTTACTTGTGATAAGCGCTTTGGCTTTGTTCACAAATCCGCCCACTTCTCCGTCGGAGAGTTGGGGTTTTACGATAATTACACTTTCGTACGTTTTCATAGACTTATTTCTTTGCGTTTTGTAGGGCAAAAAATACCGCAGGCATAAGCCCGCGGCTTTTTACCTTGTATATATTATAACAAAATTTGGCTGATTTTGGCGCGCGGATTAACGCAACAGGAAAATTTTGGCCGGGCTGGTGGCGCCTTTGATAAGGGAAAGTTTATTTTCCGCTACCCCCAACTGCGCGGCCAACAGCGCGCGCACGGCCTCGTTGGCGCGGCCTTGCTCGGCAGGCGCTTTGACCCAGATTTCGTAGGAGTCCGCGGTTTTTTGCACCAACTTATTGTGCTTTTCCCCCGCGTGTACTTTTACTTTAAGGTATTGTTCCATACAAATATTATAACTTTTTGTATCCGCGGCTTTCCTGTCCCATTTTAAACTCTGTAAACACTGCCGTAATTTTGGTAGAGCGGTAAATTTTGCTTGACATATCAAAAAAAAAAACGATAATAAAGTGTGGAAATTTTTTCAGAACAGGAGAAAACAACATGAAAAACAAACAAGCATTTACATTAATTGAATTACTGGTCGTTGTTTTAATTATCGGTATACTGGCCGCGGTAGCGTTACCGCAGTATCAAAAGGCGGTGGAAAAATCACGCGCCACGCAAGGCCTTGCCCTGTTGCGGGCCGTGTATCAAGCCCAAAAAGCATATCACATGGCCAACGGCGAGTATGCCACCACATTTGATGAATTGGCAGTAGATATCCCATGGACGGGATCTTCCCAGTGGTTCTCCTCGTCCTTGGCCACTCGTTCTAACGACGATTGGTCTTTGCAATTATATTCCAGTACAAACGGCCAAATAGCCGTTACGCTGGGCCGTTTGCGTGGGAAATATAAGGGCGGAGGTTTTGGATTTTACTTGGAAGATCCAACTACCCGAAATCTGCCCGTGGATAAATTGGCATGTTTGGAAAGAACGAACAATGGCGTTATTTTTGAAGGAACGGCCGGTAGCTATTGCAATAAACTTTTTAACGCAGCGTTGGTAACAACAATGAATCCTCGCGTTTATTTAATGCCGTAAAAACGATTTAAAACCGCACGCGCCGAAGGCGCATACTTTGACGGGGAGCCATTCTCAGATGAGAGTGGCCCCTTTTTTATGCTTTCTCAACGGTATTTTTAGGGTAAATAAGCAAAACAAATAACAAGAACTATAAAAGCAGAATTCACTAAAAAGTTGTACATTTGACATATTTTATTATACAATTCCGGTAAATATTTCATTGGACAAAAAAACAATTTAGGAGGAATATTATGAATAAAAAAATATATATATTTATGGTCTTTTGCATAACTGCTTTTTTAATAACGGGATGCAAATCTTTAAATCAGACATCCGAAACACCCACGAAACAAAATACACAAATTATAAACGGTATAGACCCGGAAGATATGCCTGAAAACAATGCTCCCAAACAAAAAAGTGATTTTTCTTGCAAGGGTATAGATACTTCAAAAATAGATAAAACTATACTTAAAAAAGTACTCACAGATATGGCAAATATGGAAAGAACTTTGGTAAAAGGAAAAGAAACGTTTGACAATTTTAGTGATTATATAATGAAAGGCGAACCGGAAGGATTTTATTATGACAGTCCCTATTCAAATCCCGGGGGATTTGGTATCCGTGTTATACATGAGGAAGACAAAGAAAATTTAGTGATATACGGACCTTTTCCTAAAATAAGATTCCACCACTGTGTTGTGTCTGTATCAGAAAATCCGGATCTCTCATTTTGTTGTGCCGTGCAAGAATTAAATAACAACTATGTAATTCGCCAATACAAAATATAAATACGGCGATAGAATAATTTTTCAAGTTTCAGTACTTTTTTATAAGAATTATCATCTTAGAAATCCCCTAACATGCGCCACTATACAGACCGTTAAGCGCGCGGGCGCAAGCCCGCCAGACTAACTTTGCGAAACTTCGGCTGATTTTTCAAAACCGCTATTTTCCTCGCTCGTCACCCCGCAGAGTTGGTATGCGGGGTATAGCGAGGGGAATAGAACAGAGAGAAAAAGCATTGAAAGAATGGGATCGCCCTTGGAAAAACCGCTTAATGAATACTTTTAATCCATCGTAGCACGATTCATACGAAGATATTATTTCGGCATTTCTATAAAACCAACGTCCCTTTTATCTATATCCCGCACAGAAACACTGCGGGATGACAAGATAAAAGGGACGTACTTCCAGAATTTACGAACAGCCGTTAATGCTTTATCAAACTGCGTGCCGTCATGTCGGCAGGCTTCTCAATCCCCATCACGTCTAGCACCGTGACCGCCACGTCACCCAGGTTGCCCGTGGGTTGCATCTGCGCAGATTTATTGTCTTTATCTACGTAGATAAAATCCACCAGGTTCGTGGTGTGCGCCGTTTTGGGCATGTTGATTTTTTCGTCCCACATTTCTTCGGCGTTTCCGTGGTCGGCAGTAATGAGCACCACGTAATCTTTGGCCAGAGCGGCCTCAGTTACGGCACCGGTGCACTCGTCCACCACTTCTACGGCTTTGATAACGGATTTCAAATTGCCCGTATGTCCCACCATATCGCAGTTGGCAAAGTTAATGACGATAAAATCATACTTGCCCGAATTGATTTGGTTAATAGCTTCGTCCTTGACAATATACGCTTCCATTTCCGGGTGGTCGGCAAACGTGGCGGGGTCAAAGCGGCCTTTTTTCTCAATACGGTCTTCTCCGGGGTACGGTTTTAAGAG
>JAKSPG010000069.1 GCA_024405075.1 Elusimicrobiaceae bacterium
CCTAGTGGCCGTAGGAGTTCGCTTCAAACCTAAAAGCCGTTTTTTTACGCCATAAAGGCATAAAAAAACGCCTTCTATGAGAATCGAACTCCTCTTTTCGGATTGAAAATCCGACGTCCTAACCGATAGACGAAGAAGGCATTCATGGTGCGCCCGGTGAGACTTGAACTCACGGCCCCCCGCTTAAAAGGCGGATGCTCTACCACTGAGCTACGAGCGCAAAAAAAATTGTGGGCTTAATCCAACATCGGCTAAACCCGACCTAATTATTATATCAAAAATCAATGCGTATGTACAACTTTTTTGGGAGAAGCTCCCCGGTTGTCTTACGGATAATTTATTATAGCAGTTTTATGGAAGTCCGTCAAAAGAATTTGCAACTTGTGTCTAAAATTGTTTGACACACAGCCGTCGCCCTTGCTACCATATAAAAAACGGGCCTTTGGCTCTACGAAGGGATATAATTATGATGAAAAAAGTGATGAAGTCTGTTCCGGCACCGAAACTCAACAGTTGCTATTCGCAAGCAGTGGAAACCGGCGGTTTTGTTTTTATCTCGGGGACGTTACCCATAGACCCGGTAACCGGGGAAATTTTCAATGGAGACGTGCGCGTACAAACTGAACTAATTTTAAACAATTTGGAAAATATTCTCAAAGAAATGGGTTGCACGCTTAAAAACGTGGTCAAAACCACGGTGTTTATGACGGACTTAACGCAATTTGCGGAAATGAACGCGGTGTACAGTTCGTTCTTTGAGAACAATCCGCCCGCCCGCACGACGGTGCAAGTAGCGGCCTTAGCCAAAGGCAGTGCGGTGGAAATAGAAGCCATTGCCAAAAAATAATTTATGACGACGATTCAAGATCAATTGCTTTCTTCCCGCGTAAGCGGCATTTTAATGCCGCTAAGTGCCATGAAAACCGACCAGGACTGGGGCGTGGGAGACTTTGGCGGATTGAAAGAGTGGGCTGAGTTTTTGGCGTCGCAGGGGGTGAAAATTCTGCAAATTTTACCGTTGCAGGAAACGGCTCCCGGCATTACGTGCCCGTACGCGGCGATGTCTTCATTCGCTACGGACCCGGTATACGTAAATATTGAAGCCGTGGAAGATATTCAACAAAGCCCACAGGCTCAACAATTTATTGACTCGCTACGCCCACAGTTAAATTTGCGGAAAGAATCGCGCAAGGTACAATTTTTTGCTATCAAGCAAGCTAAAATGCAGGCGTTGTGGTTGGGGTATAAGACCTTTTTAACCAACGAGCAGAGCACGCGCTCGGCCCGCTTTTTGGCTTTTGAAGCTTATCAAAGCGCCCAGGCCGGTTGGTTGCGTAGTTATGCTATATTTCGGGCTCTAAAAGAATTTTATAAGTGGCAAACCTGGCAAGTCTGGCCGCGGGAACTGCGTCAGCACCAGGCGGATGCGGTACTTTCGTTTGAAGCCGAATATAAAGAGTACGTTCAGTTTTTTGCATATGTTCAGTGGATTTTGGACGGTCAGTTGCGCCAAGCCCAGGCCGTGGCTGCCAGTCGCGGGTTGCTTATTTTTGGCGATATCCCGTTTGGAACTAATTTAGACAGTGCCGAAGTGTGGGCCGAGCAGGAAAATTACCGCCTGGGTTGGGAAATCGGCGCGCCGGCGGACCAATTTTCCAAAGGTGGGCAAAAGTGGGGGTTGCCGGCTTACGATTGGGTATACCAGCACCAACACAATTTGGATTTATGGCGGCGCAAAATCCGCCGTATGACGGAGTTATATGACGTGTTCCGGTTGGACCATTTGGTGGGATTTTTCCGCACGTATGTGTTTGGACCGGAGGATAGCGTAGGCGCTTTTGATGTAGAAGGTGAACAAAACCAAATTGACCGCGGTTATGCATTTTTACGCATGGTGTTAGACGAAGCCCGCGGCAAATTAGCTGTAGGGGAAGACCTGGGCGTTATCCCTAATTACGTGCGGCGTATGCTGGTAGATTTGCGTATTCCCGGGTATAAGGTGTTGCGTTGGGAGCGCGAGGACAACGGCTATTATCGCGAGCCGCGCAGCTACCCCGTTGTTTCGCTGGCTACCACTTCCACCCACGATACGGAAACCCTGCGCGGCTGGTGGGAAACCATGGACCAGCACGAACGAGCCAATATATGGGAAATGATTTCCGCCCAGAAAACAGATGGACAAGTGCCGTGGAATAAGGATACGCAACGCGCCATTTTGCGCCGGGTGTTGGGGTCTTCATCGGCAATTGTGATGTTCTCGTGGCAAGATATTATCGGCACGACGGACCGTGTTAATACGCCGGGAACGGTTAGCGAAGATAACTGGACCTACCGCAGTAATTATACCCCGGCCGAAGCGGCCCATGTATACGAGGCACAATGGGCTATGTTGCGCGAATTGCTTAAAGAAACAAACCGCGCGTAACTTAAACTTATTTTTACAACACAAAAAATCCCCGGTCTTAAGGACCGGGGATTTTTTTGTGAAGGAAAGTTACTTGGCGGCGGGGGCCGCTTCGGCCTCTTGCAAAGTGGCGTCTGTTGTTTCGTCGGTTGTCGGCGGGAATAATTCCTGCGCCAGTTTTTCCACGCGCTCGCGGGTGCGGTTGTATTCGTTGGTGGCTTGGGTAAGCTGGGCGGTGGGGCGGTTGTCCTCGTTATTTTTGGCCAGCTCCAGCGCGAGTACCGTTTTTTTCAACTCAAATTCTTCCATAGCCAAGCGCAAGCGAATGCGGTTGACAAGCGTTTCTTTTTCCGCGCTGACTACGGCCGGGCAGGAATCCAACGCCTGCATGAGTAGTTCCAAATCTTGTTGGGCTTGTTCGCGCGAGAGCGTTTGAAGGACGGGAAAGTCAGTCGGTAAATCGGGCACGGCCACGGCGGAGGCAAGTGACGTATCGCGTGTGGGTAAAAAATTGTTACCCACCAACATTCCGCCCACAAACAATAGGGCCATGGTAAAAACATATAATACGTAACGCATCAGCTATATTTTATCAAAAATCCGGCTTATCTGTTTTAACGTGAGGGCCTGTATATTTTATGTCCTTTTGCTACATAGGCGGCCAGAACTTCTTCACCGACTTGCGGTTCAATGTTTCCGTAAACGGTAATGCCGCGTTTTTTAAATTCGTCTTGCCAATTGGGCTTAAAACCTTCGTCAAACCCGGTGATTTCTTCCACCCGTTTGGAAGGAACCCCGTAGTATATTTGGCGAATGCCCGACCACATAATCCCGCCCAAACACATTAAACACGGCTCGGTTGTTACGTACAAGGCAAGGCGGTGTGGGGCTAAATCGTAGGTATGTAGTTTTTCTTCTGCCAGCCGAATTGCGTTCATTTCCGCGTGGCAGTGGCTGCAATTTTCGTGCACGACCGAGTTGGCCGCTTTAGCAATAAGATTTCCTTTTTCGTCGTAAATAGCGGCCAAAAACGGGCCGGAGCCTTTGACAATGCGTGTTTTTAATTCTTCTTGCAATGCCAGAATAATTTGGGCAGCTTGTCGTAATTGGGCCGGGTTTATCGGTTCGTTAGCAATAATGTTGGAAAGCATCATACGTTCCTCCTGCTGGTATTGTACAAAAACAACTTCATTTGAACTTGATATAATTATACTATCTTATTTGTAGGGAGGATATATGGCTTGTTTTTCATTTCGTACACAAGGGGTATGCTCGCAGGAAGTTTCGTTTGAGTTGGACGAACAAGGCCATGTGCATAACGTGCAATTTGTGGGCGGTTGCCCGGGCAATTTGACGGCCATTAGTAAACTGGTAGAAGGGGCGAATGCCAAGCAGGTGGCTACGTTGCTCAAAGGTAATGACTGCGGTGGCAAAGGCACTTCGTGCGCCGATCAATTGGCCTGTGCGTTGGAAAAAGCGTTAGCGAAATAGAGGTGCTTACTGCTTTGCGGTTGTTTGTGCCGGGCAGGAGCTAAGGAATTTGGTAAGCGTGCATAAGGCAATTGTTGTCATATTGAACAGTTCGCACGAGTTCTCCTCCAAAGCTTTTGCACATGGCCAGTGCGGCCTGGTTAGTAGAACAAGCTAAACATTCTTGCCGGTTTGGGTAGGGTGAGTTGGTGTACCATTGGGCATAACCGTATTGGAAATTCTTTTCGTATCCAAAATTGGCTTTGTGATCATGCTCATGAGCATCAATGATAAAGGCACCACAGCGCAAACGGTTTGCGGTAGCGGAACATTGTTTTAAATCCGTGTTGAACGTATCTATGAAATCTTCCCAGTTGTTTCC
The DNA here is from genome assembly GCA_024405075.1 of Elusimicrobiaceae bacterium. Lineage (GTDB taxonomy): Bacteria > Elusimicrobiota > Elusimicrobia > Elusimicrobiales > Elusimicrobiaceae > Avelusimicrobium. The sequence continues at coordinate 4,257 of JAKSPG010000069.1, forward strand.
GCTCGGATAAGAACCGTTTGCCAAGTAGTACATTTCAAATTCGCTGGTATAATTACTGACCGCTTGGCGTATTTCGGAAAATCTTGCCTTTAATACAGCAGATTTATATTGCGGCAAGGCCACCGCCGCTAAAATACCGATAATAAGAACAACAACTAATAACTCAATAAGCGTAAACGCTTGTTTATTTTTCATAGCAAATCTCCTTAATCAGACTGTCATCGCGGACTTGATCCGGGATCTGCTCCTCTGTTGAAAATAGAAACAAAGGAAAGATTTCAAACCAAGTTTGGAACGACCTTATATATTTTGTTGCTCCTTTATTATCGTTTTTTTTTTTGATATGTCAAGCGGAATTTGCCGGGCTAACAAAAATAAGCCCTTATTTGCTTGAGCAAATAAGGACTAAAACCGTTGGAGGGAAGCCTGGTTGATTTAAAACGCACCGCCGATTGCAAAGCCTACTTGGTGGCTGCCGTCCTGCAAGTTGTGGGTGTAATTGAGCCCAACGGGTAGCGGGAAACGCCACAAGCGGTAAAATACATTAACCCCTGCTCCGCTGTGCGGACGGTAGCGGTCCACGGTGCGGGTATAGGACAGCTCGTAAAAAGGAGCCAGCGATAATAAACCCGTTTGGTTGCGTAGCAGGTAGTAGGAAAACGAAAGGCCCACCCCTGCGGCGCGTTTACCGCGAAATTGCCGGTTGTATTTCCCGGCTCCGCTGAGCACTTCGGTAGAAGTAATTTGGTCGGAAAACGAGGCTTCAAAGGCATTTTGTATTTTGGTTTGCATCATAAACAAGTGGCGGCTGGGCAGTTCCATTAAAAAAGCACTGCTCCATAAAATTTTAGATACATTATAATCGCTTCCGCTCCAGCGCCCGCCGGCCGCGTACGATAGCGAACGGGAATACCCAAAGCGCGCACGCGGCAAATCTTGCAAGCTTTTTTGTTTGTCTGTTAGGCCATACCCGGCCAGCGCGCCCATGTTCATGCCGGGGCGAATATCCTCTGAAAATTCCACCCCGAACAGCAATTGGTGGTGGTTGCCGCTATCTAGTTGATGTTGGGCGTATTCCACCCGGTTATAGATGGGGGAGATAAAAAACCGCCCCGGGTGTGAAAAGCGGTAGTTGTAAAACAAAGAAATTTCATCTTGCCGCCCGCGTACGGAGCGGAGAATTTCATGCCGGTGGTCTTTTTCGTCCGTGGTGGAAAACACGCTGTATACGTTGGTCCAATCTCCCGCGTAGAAATTTTGGTCAAAACGCAGTTGTGTGTAGGCCGCCGTAATAAAATGGTTTCCGGCGGCGGTTCCCAAGCGGGCGGTTAAGCCGTCCTTGCTGCCGCCGCCAAACAGAAAAATTTGCTCGCCTTGTTTGAATAAATTGCCCGCCGTAAGCGACACCCCCGCCGCATTTTTGGACCCGCCCGTCACAAACGCAAGCGGGAAAAGGTAATAGCCGTCCTGCGCGTCAATGTGGATATATACGCGGTCGTTTTGGGTAGTGTGCGAAAAGTCCAACTTTTTAAATACGCGTAGTTTGTGCAGTTCGTCTTGTGCCTTTTCGTAACGCTCGGGGGAAAAATTTTCTCCCGGTTTAAGCCGAAAACGCTGCAAAAGCGTTTGCGGACTCATGCGGGTAGTGCGGGCGGTAATATGGCCTACGGTTTGGGCAGGTGTTGCAAGCGGTAACAAGCAACTCAACAAACAGAAAAACCATTTTTTCATAGGTGTATTATAGCAAAGCTCACGGTGCGCGCCTGGTAGATTTTTTGGATTAGTATTCGTTGGAGGGCGTTGCAGGGGGCGGGTTTTTTAAGGTATAGTAATAGTATAATTTTTTGAAAAAATTTTAAGGAGGAAAAACCAATGACCACCCATTATAAACCCGATGAAATTATAGAGCCAGAAGTGCTGGGTGCCACGCTGCGCCCGGATGCAACCACTCGTACGTTGGTGGGTTGTTTGCGCGGAACAATTGCCGGGTGTGCCGGGCTTGTGTGCGCGGCCGCCGGTGGTTTGGGGGTTGGGTTGCAAGCCGGAATTTGGCCCGGCGTGTTTACGGGCTTGGGGCTACTCGTAGTATTCGTGGGGACGGCGGTTTATTTAATGAATCATGCCAAACAACTGACGGTAGTAGATTGTATTTTGCCGCTTCCGATAGGGGCGGTTTCTGCCTTGGTTTTTGCGCCGGTCGGTTGGTTAGGGGGGAGTATGTTCTCGGCCGTGACGTGTTTGGGTGCTTCGTTTTTGTTGTGCGTGATGTTGCTGATGTACCGGGCCAACAAAATACACGGTGGGTGGTTGATTGTCCCGTTTGTGGTATTTCTGTACGAACTGCTTCCTGTTGAGTTGCCGACGGATTTGGACAATATGTTAAGTTTGGGCGGCGACGGGATAAACTGCCTTGCGGCGTTGGTATTTCCTCAAAATAAAGACTTGCTGAAATAGAGAGAGTTTCTCTGTTAGGTGTAACTCTCCGGGCGTAGGCCCGGGGAGTTTTTTGTCGGAAAAATAAAACTTGACATCGATTTTTTTTTTGATACCATGCGATTA
>JAKSPG010000007.1 GCA_024405075.1 Elusimicrobiaceae bacterium
AATTATAAAAGTCTGAACCTTTTAAATTATCAAGTTCTTCCATGGTATCACTCCTTTAATAGATTATATGTAATTATAACACAAAAAAGCCCATTACATGCGCAAGCAACGGTTCCGGCCGTCAAAAAGAGGGTTTGCGGTTAAGCAAGTGACCGCAACGGTCCGGACGGTAAACCAAGCGCGAGCTATCGAAAAAAGGATGACGCAATTTCAACAAGTCTTCAAAATGCAACAACAAATACAAGAGCAGCATCGCCAACAGCTGATGCAAAAGCTGGAGCAAGAGCCACTTTCCGACGAAGAAAAAATAAAACTGTTCAAAGAATATGTACAGAAAATGCAAGAGCAAATACGGCAGCAATATGAGCAACAAATGCAGCAACAGCAGCAAGCTCAAAAACAAACGTTCTAAATCTCTCTTAGGAGTTTTTTATATGGCCATTGATGAACAAATTTCTTTTTTAACACGCGGGTGCGTGGACGTCGTTTCTAAGGCGGATTTAGCCAAGAAATTGGAAAGCGGTAAAACGCTTAAAGTAAAACTCGGTTGTGATCCGACTAGCTCAGATTTACACTTGGGCCACAGTGTGGCGCTTTCCTTGATGCGTCGCTTCCAGGATTTGGGCCACAAAGCCGTGCTCGTCATCGGCGATTTTACGGCGGCTATAGGCGACCCATCCGGCCGCGACTCTACCCGTCCCGTATTAGCGCGCGAGCAGATTTTGGAAAATGCTAAAACGTATACCGCCCAAGCTTTTAAAGTGCTGGACCCGACCAAAACGGAAATTCGTTTTAACAGCGAATGGCTTGATTCTTTCGTCGGCGGAAAAGATTTACTCCAAACCCTGCAAAAAGTAACGGTGGCCCAAGTGTTGGAGCGCGAAGATTTCAAATCGCGCATGGCATCCGGTAGCCCGATTAGCTTGCTGGAAGTGCTATACAGTTTATTCCAGGGGCAAGATTCCGTCGCACTCAAAGCCGATGTGGAACTGGGTGGAACGGACCAAATTTTTAATTTACTCGTTGGTCGCCAGTTGCAAAAGAATCACGGTATTGAACCGCAAGTGGCCATTACAGTACCGCTACTAGTAGGGTTGGATGGTGTGAAGAAGATGTCCAAATCGTATGGCAATTACGTGGGGCTTAATGACGCGCCCAACGATATGTTTGGCAAATTAATGTCTATCCCCGATGAGCTGATGCCCATGTACTATGAATTGCTAACCAGCGAAAATATGGACGAAGTGAAAACCATGCACCCCATGGCGGCCAAAAAGAAACTGGCCGGGATTTTGGTGGCGCGCTTTCATGACGAACAAGCGGCCCGCAGTGCACTTGAAAATTTTGAAAAGGTATTTTCTAAAAAAGAACTGCCAGCCGATATGCCCTCCTTTAAACCGCAACCGGGGGCTACTTTGTCGGCGGTACTTTTTGAAGCCGGCGCGGCGGCCAGTAAAAACAAGGCCCGTGCGCTGATTGAACAGGGCGCGGTGCGTCTAAAAGGCGAGCGCGTGACACAGGATGGCCCGCTTACGTTTGAAGACGGCGATGTATTGCAAGCCGGTAAGCGGTATTTCTTTAAACTGACCAAATAAAATATGAAACGGTTCCTTATTCTTTGTGCTATTTGGGTGGTACTGCTGGGTAGTTTGCTTTAGGGAACGACGGTGTACTTTTTTAGTAAAGGAGCACCTGCGGTAGTTACCATTTCTCCTGGGCAAAGCGGTGCGGCTGTAGCACGGGAACTAAAACAGAAAGGCATCATTCGCAGCGAGCGGCTTTTCAAGATTTTTTTGAAACTTACATCCTCCGCTTCCGACTTAAAAGCCGGTACTTTTGATTTACGCCAAAATATGTCAGAAATGGAAGTGATTAATTGTATTAAAAGCGGACGTTGCACCCATTACGAAAAAGTTACCTTGCCGGAAGGTTGGCGCAGTGAGGAAATTGCCGACGAGTTAGCTGCCCGAGGTGTTACCGATGGCCACGAATTTTTACGTATCGTCCGCCAAGAAAAACTGGAAGGGCATTTGTTCCCCTCCACATATTTATTTTCGTTGAATATGCCGGCACGCCAAGTAGTAAACGAAATGTTGGCGCAGTACTATAACCTCATCACGCCGCTTATCAAACAGTCGCCTACTTCACTTAGTGAGGACCAAGTGATTACGCTGGCTTCTATTGTGGAGCGCGAGGCGGTCATACACGAGGAACGTCCGCAAATCGCAGCCGTGTATTTAAATCGCTTTTCTATTGGCAAACGTTTGGAAGCTGACCCGACGGTCCAATATGCCTTGGGTTTTGCTCTAAAGGAAAACCGCTATTGGAAAAAGGGCCTTACCTACCGGGATTTAAAAGTAGATTCCCCCTATAATACCTACCGTCGTGCGGGGCTTCCGCCCGGCCCGATTTGTAACCCGGGCTATGAGTCTATTAAGGCAGTATTAAATCCCACGCCGGGTTTTGAAGCATTGTACTTTGTGGCAGAATCGGGCGGACGGCATGTGTTTTCTAACACGTATGACGAGCATTTGCGCAACATCAAACGCATTCGCGGAAAATAACTTTTTTTCATACAGTTGGTATACCTACGATTCCTTCATTGATTATTTTCATATACTGCCTGCAAACTTCCCGGGTGGTAAAACACTCCCGTAGTAAAACAGTGTAGCGGGCCGGATGTAAAAGAGAGTTTTTAATGTTTGCCGCCAATGCATCTATATCTCCTACCGGGGAAAGGACACGGGCAAAATCGGGCCCTACAATTTCCGCCGGCCCGGCGGGACAGTCGGTAGATACTACAGGTGTTCTCAAAGCAATCGCTTCGGCTAATACCATGCCAAAACCCTCATACTTGGAACTTAATACAAATAATTTGGCCTGTTTAATATATGGGAATGGATTTTTGATAAACCCCTTAAAAATTACTTTATCTTGCAATTGTAATTCTTTAACAAGGGCTTGTGCGTGTTGCAAAAAGGCAGGCTGTCCGGACGGTTGTCCCAGAAGAACTAATTTCTCGTTAATCCCTGCCTTGGCATAGGCCCGAATGAGACAATCGTGGTCTTTTGCTTCTTTAAAACTACCAACATGAATAATATATGCTCCTAACTGTTCAATTTCTTGTTGCATGTGGGAAGATATGTAATTTGCTTCTTTGCAAATTTCGTCACGTTCTATGGGGTTATAGATATAGCCGATAGGTTGCGAAATGCAAAAATTTCGTCGGAAATCAATGGCGCACCCGTGGCTGACACAAATAGACGGATGAAAGGAATAGTCAATTTCTACGTGCCGTCTTCGTAACCATCGTTTTATGCCATGCTGATACAGCAAATATTCCATTGAAGGCGGACAATGTACGATGTTGTACACCGGAAGTCTACTGTATTTCATATTTTTAATAGCCTGCGTTATGTTCACAAATACGGCCTGTGGCCGGCCAATGTGTTCTAAAATATAGGAATCTATGAAAGCCGCACACTTTTTTCTATAATTTTGTCCCCATTTGCGCTTGGGTAGAGATAGTATGTGTATCGGTATATCAGAAGATATTTTATAATCCCTGCGGGCAGAAAAACAAAGAATGTGACAGCGGCAATTTTCGTATTTTTGTAATCCGCGACATAAGTTTAATACCACTCTTTCCGCTCCTGCACCTTGTAAATTAGGAATAATAAACACTGCCAATTTGGTATCCGGGCAGGTCAACTGTTCCAAAGCAGCTGAAACGGATGTGAACGGCAAGCGGAGAATTTCTCGGTGAGGCAATTGCCACCAGGCCGTTTGCCACAATTTTTCAATAGTTTCTTTTTCAAAGCGATAACATATTAACCGGGCGGGTACACCTCCTACAATGGCATATGGTGCCACGTCTTTAACTACCACCGCACCTGCCCCGATAATGGCCCCGTCCCCCACTTTTACGCCGTATTTAATGACAGCATTGGAGCCAATCCACACGTCATTTCCGATACATGTTTGTTTGGCAACTTCCCAACGATTCGTTTTCCGGTTTTGATATATTGCCGGTGAAGTGGAAAGGAAGTGGGTGGGATGTTCTCCCGCTCCCAAGATAACATGATGGCCGATAGAGCAGTAACGGCCGATAACCGTATTGCGTTCGGCCCGGCTATATGCATTTAGGTAGGAATATCGCCCTATCTTTACCCCCCTGCTTACATAGTTGCGGTGTAAGAACCGGACTCCGTTTTTTAGCAAAATAGTATGGCAATTCCTACCATTAGGGAATTTAGTAATTACAGCTTCCTGCTGTACATTGTATTCCACCCGGTAATTCACAGCAAAACGTGTCCGCAAATATTGCCGATAGGCTTTGACAGGAATCAAATTACACAAAAGACGTACTAAAATACTTCGCATAAGTTACCTCTTTTTTTCGGGGAAATGGAAATAGGGGATTACCTCGTACGGCAGTTTGCTTATCGGGGAACAGTTGTAAATTTCTTTCCCCCGCGCCTCAAATACTTGGCGGGTTAGTTGCATAAAGGGCAAAATTTTTGTTTCATAATCTCTTAAAAGACCACATTTTTGACAATTATGTTTACTTTCATAGAAACGCGGCTGCGTAGCATTGCCGATATCCAGCCCCAGCAAAAATACTTGCTGTACTCCTAAATAATAAGCTAGTTGTATACCTATTGTCATCACACTTCCGCCGTCGGAAAATCCCAGGTCCGGCGCGAGCGAAAAATAGGCAGCGTTGTCCGAACTTTTTACAAAGTATCGCTCGGGCAAACGTTGAACAGTACCGATAGGATGCGGAAAAATTTCCAATGGATTGCGCACTAGTAATACGGTGCGGTTGTGTAATTGCGCGGGGCAAAAACAGGCCATTGCTTTAAGGGCACTTAACGAAACCAGCAAAGGCACCTTTGGAGGCAGTAACTGTACCAGATCGGGCCGATTGAGAATGAAATTGGCATCTATAATTATGTGGGCATACGGTACCAATCCCGTTTGGCAAGCAGCTACTAAAGAGCCGTTTAGCGTAATAACAGCTTCTTGCTTTAGAAGGGTTAAATCTTGGTTATTAACAGAGGGGCCGGAACCTAAAATATATACTTTGTTAAAAGGACGGATTAGACTGGAAAAAGCCGGTGCATCCAACAAGTGGCGTTTGCGGAAATGTACATACGTAGACCCTGACGGTCCCGGATATAATTCAATAAACGGCCAGTACGAAAACGCATACTTATAGGCCTTTCCCTTGGTATATACCAAATATTTTTTGATCAGTTCTTCTTGCCATTTGTACCATCTTGTTTTGAGCGACATGGGGTTTTCTCCTAATGTATAATGAGAATCCCATGCACAATAAAAACGGCTGTATAACGCCAAAGTAAGACAGTGCTTTGCACATTAAACAGCCGTGGTTTCGCGCATTAAAAAAAATGCGCGAAACACTCGGCAGAAGACAAAGGGCTCATGACTTCCCCTTACCTTCTGCCTAAACCAGCTGTTTTTGGACTGTCTTAAACTTTGGGTTCTCCAAAGCCTTCCTATTCGTTTATAGGATTCCAAAAACAGATAAATTTGTCTTTTCGCCCGGCGGGCGTTTGCTACTTACTGTTCCTTGCTCTTATTAATAAATATTATTGTAACAAATTTCGGTACTTCGTTACATTCCTTTACCTACGAGGTATAGCACGGAAAAAACCTTGAGAAAAAAAATAAAAATAGTATACTATTAAAGAAGGATATTTTTGGGAGGATATTATGACAAAAGGTTTTACCCTTATTGAACTGTTAGTAGTGGTAGTAATTATCGGTATTTTGTCCGCCATTGCTTTGCCCCAATACGAAATGGCGGTGGAGAAAGCGCGCCTAGCCGAAGGCATGGTGATTGCAAAGGCCATGTCGGACGCAAATCAACGTTACATTCAGGCTTATCCCAACGAGGACGGTGCCTGCAGAAAAGGTAACATCGCCGACGTGGATTTAAAAGGCGGGTGTTGGTCGTCAGACACGAGTTGCCCTGTTTCCGGCATTCCTTTAGCTGCGGACAGCAGAGAGGAAGTGCCCGTGCCTCCTGGTGGACTGCACAGTGTTTGCGCCAATCCGGATTACTATCGCACCAAGCACTTTGCCTATTATTTAACCGGTAGCGATATAATTAACGTATACCGGGTAGATACGTCCGTGAGCGCGGATGCCATTACTTCTTCGTATATTTATAAGTTTACATTGGATATTGACGGAAACAAAACGTGTACCAGCGGTGGTACTAACGAAGGGGCTAATGTGTGCAACATGATTAACAACCTGTAGTCGTATATTCATTTAGCTAAAAAATTCCCCCCCAGGGTTTTCCTGGGGGGAATTTTTTTTATAGCTTACACAATAACTGTATGATATGTTTAGTGGCTCCCATGGGGTTAGGAATGGCTAATGTTTGGTAAGATTGGCGCAGATTACGTAGCAAGTCATTTCCGGCCGTGCCGGAAAGTTCTTTAAATGTGGCGCATAATTGTGGCGTAGGATTCTTAGCGTCGCAAATTAAAGTGGCACAACCCGCCTCTTGCAGGATTTTTGCGTTGTAGTATTGGTGATTAGCGGCAGCGTGTGCAAAAGGAACCAGTATGGCCGGCAAATGGCAATATATTACTTCAGCAAGCGTACTGGCACCACTGCGGCATACAATTAAATCCACTGCTTTCATCAGCGCATAAATTTCATGACTGTAGGGTAAAACAGCTACGTTGGTAACATCGCGGTAGGATTCCCGTAATGCATTGTACCAACGCTCCCCGGAAATGTGTATGAACTGCCATTGCGGCGTTTGTTTGGTGGCTTGTACAATGGCTTGATTTAGATTATGTGCTCCCTGACTTCCCCCCACTACGAGCGCTGTTGGAAGGGAAGCGTTTAAATTTAAATTTTCTAACAAGGCCTTGCGGTCCACCGGTTCGGTAAATTCCCGGCGTATCGGCGTGCTGGTCAGCACCGCTTTTTTAAGCGGCTTTTCAGTGGGAAGCCCTAACATGAATAGATCAGCAAACCAACCGCAGACACGGTTAGCCAGACCCAGCCGTGTGTTAGAATCGTGTATGGCTGTTTTTACCCCCATAAAATGGGCGGTAAAAATAAGAGGAAACGAAATATATCCCCCCGTCCCCAACGCTACATCCGGGCGGAACTGTCGCGGGGTTGAAACAGCGATTTACATAAACGCCCCACAAAACGCAAGTGCCGCAGCGGATTAAGTGAGCGAGGCAAGCCGGAAAAATCAATTTCCCGGTAGTGCAGGTGGTTATTTTCCAGTACTTGGGCGGCCGGGTCGTTACGGCGTACGATAAAGAGCACATTACAACCTTGACGGCGCAGTTGTTGCCCAATAACAAAACCCGGATAGAAATGGCCTCCCGTTCCGCCGGAAGCAATTAGAAATCTTCTGTTCATAATTTATTTGTTCCTGTTCTTATAATTTGTGATATCGTCACGCAAATTGTTTTGTGCGTGGTCTACGGCTGCCACGTTCAGGATAATCCCCATCATCACTAAAGTCATAATGACCGAAGACCCGCCGTACGAAAAGAACGGCAGCGCAATCCCTTTTGTGGGTAATAACCCAATTGCCATGGCCATATTTAAAAAGGCCTGCAAACAAATGGTAATGGAAAGCCCAAAGATGACTAAACTGTGAAAGTATGTCTTGGCAACACGCGCCAGACTAATAGAGCGTATTAACAGCCAGCAAAAGCCGGCTAAAATTAGGGCGATAAGCAGGAGCCCTAACTCCTCGCACATGACGGAAAAAATAAAGTCCGTATGCGCAGCGGGCAAGTATTCCAGTTTGAGTTCGCTGTTACCTAACCCTTTGCCAAACCACCCACCGGAACCTACTGCTAAAAAGGATTGCACCAGCTGATAGCCGGAGCTGCCTTCGCTGGCAAACGGGTTTAAGAAGGACAAAATACGTTCTTTACGGTATCCTACAAAAAATAGTTGTTGGATTACTAACGGAGAAATAAGGATTCCCAACCCCACAATATAACGCAACCGAAGTCCTGCCACCAACAGCATAATCAAGAACACTAACCCCATTAAGGCCGGCGTACCCAAATCGCGTTCAGCCAAAATAAGTCCCAGTGTAATACCTCCCACCAACATCGGTTTAAAAAGAAGTTTCCAATTCTTGGCTAATTTACCGGCGGTGTTTTCCAAATAGTCTGCCATGTAAATAACTAACGTCACTTTGGCAATTTCAGACGGTTGTAATTTGAAAAATCCGAAGTCAATCCAGCGGTGTACGTTGGCCTGTGTGCGCATGAAAAGCACAATGACCAAGAGTACCCAGGTAGCATACATTAAATTCATGGGACGGAAAATCTTCCAGCGCTGTAATTTGTCGTACGTTTGTGAGAGAAATCCGGCTAATACCAAACCTAAAAAATCAAATATGAGTTGACGTTTGAAATAGGCCGAAGAATCAAATGCGCTGGACGAATACGTAAACAACAACCCCGTAATGACAAACGCCAGCGTGATAAACACAATGCGTTTATCCAGCCGCAAGGGACGCCAACCGGTTTTTTGTTTTTTTCTCGTCGCAACCTTGCGGACCAGAGTGGTCCGTTTGCGCGCGGGAGTAGTAAATAAAGCTCGCATATCTTACCTGATTTTTAAAGAAGCCAGCGCCAGCAACATGAGCATCGCGCCGACAATCCAAAACCGGACAATTACCTTTGGTTCGGCAATACCTAGTAGTTCAAAATGGTGGTGAATCGGAGCCATTTTAAACAGGCGTTTACCGTGGGTTAGTTTGAAATATCCCATTTGTAATACAACAGACAGTGTTTCCAACACAAAAATACCGCCTGCAATGGGCAGTAGTAATTCTTGTTTAACACACAAGGCAGCCGTACCGATTACACCGCCTAAAAATAGTGAGCTGGTATCACCCATAAACACTTGGGCCGGGTAAGCATTAAACCACAAAAATCCCAAACAAGCCCCAATAAGCGCACCCATAAAAACGGTAATTTCTCCCGCGCCTGGCACGTAAATAATTTTTAAGTAATCGGCAAACTGGACGTTCCCCGCCAAGTAAGCAAAAATACCGTACGTGGTAGCGGTAAAAACCATACACCCGCTGGCCAGGCCATCTAATCCGTCTGTTAAGTTGGTGGCATTGGAAGATCCCACAATCACCAACATGGCAAATGCAAAGTAAAACACGGATAGATTGATAAACATCTTGCTCATATAAGGGATAATAAGCGCCGTAGTATAATTGCCATTTGGCGGATTGACGCCTAAATAGCCCACAACCACTACCGCGGTAAACAGTTGGATAACAAGCTTAACGGAAGACTTCATCCCTTCGGGATTTTTCTTGACCAGTTTGGTATAGTCGTCCAGTACGCCGGCAAAACCCAGCGTAACTGTTGTAAAAATCAACAACCAGATATAACTGCTGTCCAGCCGGGCACATAACAATACACTGACAATTAAGCTAATAAAAATTAGCAGTCCGCCCATGGTCGGCGTACCACTTTTGGATAAGTGAGAGGCCGGGCCATACGAACGCTCCACCTGTTGGATTTTATAGGAACGCAACTTGGCTACTATGCGCGGACCGATAAGCAGGGTTAAAAAGAACGATACACAAATAGCCGCACCCGTACGAAACGTAATATAACTGAAGATATTTAAAAAACTGACGTTGTCTTTTAACAGGGATAAATAATACAACATGGGTTAAATCTCCTTAAGTATATTCTCAAAATTCATAGAGCGGGATGCTTTAATTAAACAAACCCTGCCGGGGATAAGGGCCTGGCGCAATTGCGGCAACCATGTAGTAGGGGTCAAAGCATAAAAAACCTGCACCCCCGGTGCTTTTTTAAGCTCCTCATACGCATACTGCATTTGCGGTCCTGCTAAAAATACAACGTCCACCTTGTTATCCAATACTTGCTTGGCCACTTGACGGTGATACTGGGGCGAGTTTTCCCCCAGTTCCTTCATGTCGCCCAACACCGCCATACGCGGTGCGGCGGTTTCCCGCCCTAAAATGTCCAATGCATTTTGCATGCTGGCGGGGTTAGCGTTGTAACAATCTAAGATAAATTGTACTCCTTTTCTGGTAATTCTTTCCAGCCGCATAGGCATGGGCGTAAATGACAGCAAGCCCTTTTTTATATTATCCATATATAACCCCAGCGAAATAGCCGCCGCGGCCGCCGCCGCAGCGTTTAATTTATCATGCCGTTGGAGTTTGAGTGGAAGAGTATATTTTTCCCCTTTGTAAGTAAACGAAAAATCCGGTTCATCTTGCAATTGTAAATCCGCCCCAGGACCAAAACCAAAAGAAAGACTTTTACCTTTAAATTCTGTCTTCAAGCGCGACAAATAGACATCGTCGGCATTATACACCAACGTGCCGCCAAAATTCAGCCAGTGGGTAATTTCGGTTTTAGTTTGGTAGACGGTTTCTAAATCGTGGAAAAATTCCAAATGTGCAGCCGATACATTGGTTAGTATCGCTACATCCGGTACGGCCAGCCGGGCGGTTTCTTCTATATCACCGGGGTGTGAAGCCCCTAATTCAAATACGCCGAACTGGTGCTCGGGCTGTATTTCCAACAACGAAAAAGGAACCCCAAACTGGTTATTTAAATTTCCTACATTAGCCACGGTTTTTCCCGCAGTTTGGCAAATGGCACACAACATTTGTTTGGTGGTACTTTTACCGTTAGAACCGGTTACTGCGGCTACTTTTAAGGTACTGTTTAAGCGGTGATAGCGGGCTAATTCTTGTAATGCTCGTAACGGGTCTTCCACCAGTAAAAACGCCGCTTATGAAGTGTGCGGAACGGTGAACCCCGCCTCCTGCGCGATAACCGCCCGTACCCCTTTTTTGAGTGCTTGAGGGATAAATTGCCTGGCATCGTATTGATTTCCCTTTAACGCAATAAATGTATCCCCCGGCGACAAAACGCGGCTGTCCGCCACCAGCGGTCCCATTTTTTCTTCGGGGTTTTCCCCTATAAATTTAGCTTGTATAATATCAGCTGCTTTACGAAGCGTTAAATTTAATTGCATATCAGAAACTTCTCCTTGTTAACGTATCAAATGTTATTCAAAATCCAGTTGGTCCGGCTTGACGGCCTTGTAGGACAATAGCGGCTCGGCAATTTCTTTAAATACAGGAGCCGCCGCCGTCCCACCGAAAGAGTACTTGGCCGGATTATCTAAAATAACCAAAATGGTAAATTGTGGGTCTGTCGTAGGCACAAAGCCGCAAAACGACACCACGTGGCTGCGCTTACCATACCCCCCTTCTTTGCTTAATTTTTCTGCAGTGCCCGTTTTTCCTGCCACGTTATACCCGGTAATATGTGCCCGCTTGCCAGAGCCCGCCTCCACCACACTTTGAAGCACCTTTTTCATGGTTTCGGTTGTTTCCGGCCGCAGGACCCGGCGTATTTTAACCGGTTTGGCCCGTTTTTCTACTTTTCCGTCAGCATACTCCAGCCGGTCGTTTAAATGCGGCTGCATCATATTTCCGCCGTTGGCAATGGCCGAATCGGCCCCGATCAGCTGTTGATGTGTTACTGCCTCGGCGTAGCGATACCCTTTTGTTACCGTATCTACTTTTGTCCAATTAGTATACAAGCTGACACTGCCTTTGGATTCCCCGTTAAAATTAATATCGGTTTTAGAGCCAAACCCAAAAGCCTTTAAGTAATAAAACAGATTTTTAGGACCTAATTCTAAAGCAATTTTTCCGGCCCCAATATTGGAAGATAGTTGCATGATTTCGGGAATGGAGAGAAAGGCCTTATCGTGTTGTTTATCCTGGATAACAAATCCTTTTGCTACTTCCCATTTGCGGCCTTCCATGTCTATGCTGTCGGTAATGCGGGCTGTACCGGCGTCCAACGCCGAGGCAACCGCAATCGTCTTAAAGGTAGATCCCGGCTCGTACGTAAATTGAAACGCGAGCGATTGGCCGTCGCTTACCGGGTACGAAGCCGCAGCCAAAATCCGGCCGCTTTTCGGCTCTTGCACCAGGGCCACACCGTGTTCCGCCCCTACCGTTTCTACGGCCTTACGCAGGGCATTTTCGGCATAGTATTGGATAAGAGAATCAATGGTTAAGTATACGCTACCTACCGACAATTCCTCCTTTAACTTTCGGTCGTAGATTATTTCTCCCCGACGGGCGTGTTTGGCCCGTTTTTTGCTGATATCTTGGCTGAGTTCTCGGTTAAACATTTGTTCCACCCCGGAAAGTCCCAAATTTTTGGAGTTAGCCGCTCCGATTATATCCAGCGCGCTTTGGTTATAGGGGTGAATACGCTCGTACTCCGGTGTCAATTCCAATCCTTGACCTAGCGGGGTGCGTAGAATTTCGGAAATTTTAATGTATTTATCCGGTTTGATTTTTTTAGCTACAAAAAAGAAATTTCCGGTCTTGTTCCACTTTTCCAAAATCTGGCTTTTGGGCATATCCAACGTATCGGCCAAAAAAGAAACTGTTTTATCTTTGTCCTTTACGTAGCGCTTGTTGATGCCGCAGGAGTGGGTACGGACCGATTCGGCCAGGGTTAGTCCGTTTACATCTAAAATTTTGCCGCGCAGGCGGTCTTCTGCCAGGTAATTGTAAATGGCTCGCTCGGCTTTAGAGGAAAATTCTTCGTGCAGGAAAGTTTGCATGTAAAACAAACGCACAAAAATAACCAGCGGTGCCAGCAAAATAATAAACCCGGCCCGGCGCATGCGGGTTTTGATATTAAATACAACAGGGGGCGAGACCGTTTTTTTAAACATAATCTACTTTTCCAACACGATTACGTGATGGGGTTTAATGGGTTCAAATCCAAATTTTTCCCGGGCTTGCTGTGATACTGTTTCCGGGCTGGTTAGACGTAAAATTTCTAATTTTAAATACTGGTTGCGGGCTTCTTTAATTTCCACTTCGTTTTGAAGCTGGCCAATCGTACGGCCGGAACGGTTTACTTCAATGCGTATCCATACTACCCCAAAAGCCAACAAAGCCAGTAAAAACATAATTCTGAAAATAGGCATTTACACGTTCCTCTCTATCACGCGTAGTTTAGCACTACGGGCGCGGCGGTTTTGGCGGACTTCCGAATAATCCGGTTTTAAAGCATGTTTATTTACTAACCTCCACCCACCGCCTTGCACTAAGTTTTTAAAACAGTTTTTAACCAAGCGATCCTCCAGCGAGTGAAACGTGAGCACCGCTACCCGTCCGCCCGGTAGGACCAAGTGTTCTAACGTTTGCAATCCTTCTTGGACCGTTTCTAATTCGCGGTTACATGCAATGCGAAGGGCCTGAAACGTTTGCGTGGCCGGGTGCGTTTTACCGTGACGGGGAAGGACCTCCTCCACCACTTGTTTTAAATCTTGTGTTGTGCAAAGAGCGCGCTCTTTGCGCGCACGTAAAATAGCCAGTGCAATTTTTTCGGCTTGGTGTTCTTCACCGTAGTCACGCAAAATCTGTACCAGTTTATCCAACGGCCACTTGTTTACAATCTCTGCTGCCGTTAGCGAAGCCTCCTCATCAAAACGCATATCCAGCGGGCCGTTATGTAAAATACTAAACCCACGGCTGGGGTCGTCTAACTGATACGAGCTGACCCCTAAATCCAACAATACACCATCTGCCCCCGCTATGCCTTTTTCTTGCAAGATTTGGTGAGCCATTGTATAACTGGTATGGAAAGTAAGTAACCGCTTATCCGCGACCCGTTCCCGGGCCATTTGTAAGGCGGTAGCATCTTTATCAAAACCAAAGATGCGCGCACCGGAAGATAAACGCGTTAAAAAATAAGCACTGTGCCCACCCAACCCCAAGGTGCCGTCAACATATACGCCGTCCGGCTTTTGTAAAAGCAAATCGGCAATTTGTACGGCCATGATGGGGATATGTGTCCAGTGATTGGTCATTATTTTCTCCCCCAGTATTGGTTTGGATCTACAATTTGCAATTTGTTGATTTTTGTTTGCTGCGGAGTTTTTTGAGACACCGCAGTTTGTGTAGTTGCCGCGGATTGCGGTTGCGCGGTTGTTTTGAGCGGAGGTAAAACTTCCGGCCCCATGCCGTCGGCCGGAGGTAATTCCTTAACCACGGCATCCACTGGCGGCAACTGCTGGACCTGGTGCGCTTTTTGTAAATCGTGCAACCAGACGTTTTGTAACACACTTACTTTGTTAAATGGCATTCCATACGCCCGATAAAGTGCCTGGTGCAAGGGAGTATTACTTTTTAACTCGTTACAAAACTTATAAAACTCATCGCGAGGGTGACGGTTAAGCAGATAATCTACAATACTGTAAGCCTGCGTATACCACAACTCCGCTTTGGAAGTATCATACGAATTTAAATCTTCGGTGGCGGTCATTTCTTCTAACGGAATAATCTCACCGGATAAAATACGTTCTATACTGTGTTCAATCCAACGCGGTTTTTGTTTGGAGGCGTAAATTTGCATATATACGGCCATTCCCTCACTGAGCCATAACGGGGATATTGTCGGTAGAAAATAACCGTCAAAGTACAAGTGTGTTAGTTCGTGTACCGACAGCGCATAAAAACTGCTGCCTTCAATCACATACATCGTATCGGCCTGCAAATCCGAAGAAGCACCTGACCAGGATGGCAAATGGGTAAACTGGTGGTAACTCTCGCGGCGATCAAACAGCATGACCAATATTTTGTTGGGTTTAACCAAAATAGTAAACGGAGTTAAATCCAACATCAAATTACCGTGGATAGTATCTAAAATTGTTTTGATTCTGGGTGTTACCGGGTTCGCTTCGCGGTAAATTAGATAATTAAACGTATCTCCCGTTAAAAACCCGGGCGGCGGCGGAGCCCAGCGCACTTTGCGGGCAGAATCTTGCGGGCGGATGGCCTGGGTGGGAATTTCTTCCAGTTGGTTAGCCGGTTCCGAACCGACGCGGGCAATGTTTTCCAACCCGGAAATAAGACTGTTCAGCGATTTTTCATCTGCGGAGGCTGTGGTATGTTCCGTATCCGAAGCCGGCGGCGGTACGTTAATATCCGGGCGCAACTCCTGCGCGTGGCCGCGTTGGTCCTCTTGAGTTGGCAAAGTGACGGGTGTGTTCGGCTGTCTTCTGGAAAACCGCGGCCGCTCCGAGAACATGGCCCGCATTACCCCGCGCAAATCCCACGCTTCGCTAGCAGCTAAACTGACACTGCCCAAGATAGCCAACAAACATAGGGTTTTAAAAAATGATTTTCCACTCATACACGTTCCTTGTTAAATACTACCAAGTACCTGGTTCTAAGGTCCGAGGGTAACTGATAGCCGACGGACGATTGCAATACCGCGCCCTGTTTTTCAACGGCCGCTTGCGGCAGCTGGGGCTTTTCCCCCTGGTAAGCGATAAAAGCCCCGCCAGGTTTGACGGCTCCCAAACAAACGCTTAAAATATCTGGCAGTTGCCCCATGGCGCGCTCTGTCACAAAATCGGCCTGCAGGCTCTTATCTTCTCCCAAGCGTACGTTTTTAACTTGTACATTTTTGATACCTAACTGTAAAATGGTCCAATTCATAAACGCACAACGTTTTTCAATACTCTCTACCAGCGTTACCTGTGCTTGCGGCAATGCTAAAGCCAACGTGATACCGATATACCCCGCACCGCTGCCTGCATCCAAAAGCGAAAAAGTCTGCCGTTCTTGCTCGTTAGCCAGTTGTTGCACGCAAGCCGCTCCTTGCAAACCGTCGCAAATGTGACGGCAAAGGACTTCTTCCAAATCGGCCGCACTTGTTAAATTGAGCATATCTTTTTTTTGCCAAACGAGTTGGGCATACTGCACCAGTTTTTCCGCTTGTAACGGCGTAAGCGGCAGAGAAAGTTGACGCGCAAAATCAAGCAGTTTTCTGGGCATTTTTAAGCCTCCTAAACCGTTCAATATGCACCGCAAGCAGTTGAATATCCGACGGGGTAACCCCCGGTATCCGGCTGGCCTGACCCAGTGTTTGCGGTTTAACTTCACGCAGTTTAACAGAACTTTCAAACAAAATACCGCGCACAGAGGAAGGGTCAAATCCCTCCGGGATTTTAATGGCGTCAATTTCAGCTAATTTTTCGGCATCTTTTTTATTGCGCTCGTAATAGCCCTCGTACTTGTGGTGAATTTCCGCATGCGTGCGGGCCTTGGACAACGACCAGGGAAACAGATCCCCCTCGTTAGAAACCGAAGTGTTCAAATTCGCTTTTAGTTTATCTGTCAACAAGCGGTATTTCTCAAACGCCGCTTCGTATTTTTTGTCTAACAACCCCAGTTTAAACGCATGGGGCATTAAACGTAAATCGGCGTTGTCGTTACGTAGTAAAATACGGTACTCGGCCCGGGACGTAAACATTCGGTAAGGCTCATTAACGCCTTTGGTAACCAGATCATCAATTAGGACACCGATATACGCTTCGTCACGCCGTAAGACAAACGGCGCTTTGCTTTGCACTTTTAGTGCGGCATTTATCCCGGCCATGAGGCCTTGTCCGCCGGCTTCTTCATAACCGGTCGTGCCATTGATTTGGCCTGCACAAAATAATCCAGGTACAATTTTGCTTTCCAACTGCGGGTACAAGTCAATGGGGTCAGCGCAATCGTACTCCACCGCGTAGCCCATGCGTGTAATGGAAGCGTTTTTCATGCCGGGTACAGAAGCAATCAGCGCGCGTTGTACATCTTCGGGCATGCTGGTTGAGAAACCTTGAATATAATATTCTTCCGTGTGGGCACCTTCTGGCTCTAAAAATAACGGGTGGGAAGTGACTTCCGGGAATTTTTTAATTTTATCCTCTACCGACGGGCAATACCGCGGCCCTTGGCTGTGGATATTGCCGCCATACATGGCAGAGCGTTGGAAATTTTCGCGCAAGATTTTGTCGGTAGCCAAGGTGGTATGCGTGATGTAGCAACTTAAAAAATTCCGCTTTTGTTGCTCTTTCTCATCTGTAAAATGGGACATGGGTTGTAATGGATTGTCCGACGGTTGCAGGCGGAATTTGGAGTAATCCAGCCCGCGCGCGTTGATACGCATCGGAGTACCTGTTTTAAAGCGCATGAGGTGCAAGCCAAGTTCTGCACTTAAATTTTTAGAAAGCAGGTTAGACGGCATATCATTATACCGACCGCCAGGGGTCATTACCGTGCCGATGTGGATTGTTCCACCCAAAAAAGTACCTGTTGTTAAAATAACGGTTTTGGTTTTGTACAGTGTATCACGCAGTGTCAGCACGCCGCTCACGTCCCCGTCCGAGGTGGTAATTTTTACAGCTTCATCTTGCATGATTTCCAAATGGGGTTGGAGCTCTAAAAAGTGCTTAAAAGTGAATTGGTAGACTTTTTTATCGCACTGCACGCGCGGGGAGTGAACGGCCGGGCCTTTACCCGTATTAAGCATGTGGTAGTGCAGGGCGGAAAAATCGGTTACCCGGCCCATCGCCCCGCCGAGCGCGTCAATTTCGCGCACGATTTGGCCTTTGGCAATACCGCCGATAGACGGGTTGCACGACATTTGTGCAATAGTATCCAAATTTTGCGTAAGCAGTAAGGTTTTGGCCCCCAACTTGGCCGCCGCAAGCGCGGCCTCGCACCCGGCGTGTCCGCCGCCGATTACCACTACGTCATATTGAGTTTCACAAACAAACATCTTTTATTTCCCCATACAAAATTTAGAAAAGATAACTCCCAACACGTCATCAGGCGTTACTTCGCCCAGTAAATCTTTTAAGTGTGTGAGTGCGCCGCGCAAGTGTTCCGCATAAATTTCACCACCGGCTTTTTTTTCTAACTGCACCAGTGCCGTTTCCAACTCTGTTTGCGCGCGTAAAAGTGCCTCATAATGGCGCAAGTTGGAAAGGACCAGGCCATCTTCCGGTGCGGAGTTTAGCGGCGCGGTCAACGCATTTTTGAGAAATTCAATCCCCGTTCCTTTTTTACACGAAACGGTAAACTGCGTGTACGACGATAAGTTGGCCAAATCCGGGGTACCGGCAGACGGTTTATCCGATTTATTAAGCACAATAAGGGTGCGCTTGTTTTCTTGTTGGATATCGGCCCACAGTTGTTTTTCTTCTGCCGTAACCGGGCGAGATGTATCCAGCACAAATAAAATTACATCTGCTTTTTCCAGAGCGCGTTTACTGCGGCGCATGCCTTCTTCTTCGGCGACATCCAACGCGTGAGAACGGATTCCGGCGGTATCGGTTAAGATAATTTTTTGACCGTTTAATTCCAACATTTCTTCTACCGTATCACGCGTAGTACCGCAGATATCGGTTACAATAGCCCGGTCAAAACCGACCAGTGCGTTAAGCAAGCTGGATTTACCGCTATTGGGTGCGCCGATAATGGCCACTTTAAGCCCGTCTTTAATTAAGCGACCGACGGAAAAGGTATCAAGCAAGGTTTGGATATTTTGTAAAACGTCGGTTAGTTGTGTGCGGATAAATTCGGGGGATAAACGGGGCATTTCTTCATCTACATCGTCTAGGCGTACCTCAATTTGGGCTAACAGTTCGGTTAGTTTGATTTTCATTTCGCCCAAACGCTCGCTCAATTTGCCGTCCAAAGATGCCATTGCCACGCGGTGCGCGGCCCGGTTTGCGGCGGCAATTAAATCGCATAGCCCCTGCGCTTCTACGAGGTCCATTTTCCCGTTTAAAAAAGCGCGCTCCGAAAATTCCCCCCGCTTGGCCGGAGTTGCCCCATTTTCACACAATAATTCCAACAAACGGCCGGTAATATAGGGCGAAGCGTGCAAGGCAAATTCTACCACGTCTTCCCCTGTGAAAGAATGAGGGGCTTTAAAGTAGGTAACGAGGGCTTTATCCAGTACGGTTTTATCGTCGTAAAGCGTGCAAAAAATCTGGCGGCGCGGTTCCAAGGAATCGGCCTTACGGGTCAGCAGTTTTAACAAGTCAAGCGCACGCGGGCCGGACAGCCGCACAAGCGCCACTGCCCCCCCCTGTCCGCTAGCCAAAGCACAGATGGTAGATTGCATATAAATATTTTATCAATTTTAAGGCGTAAAAACACCCCTTTTTTTAGGGGTGTTTTACAGGGGAATTTAGTTGGATAGGGAATAGGCCCGCCCGTCATTTCCCTCACTGACAAGTCTGCCTTTGAACAGTTGAGCACAATACGAGCCCGCGGCCAAATTTTTATCAAAGGCCACCTGGGCACTCGTTTTTTCAATACACAGGATTTCTTGTGTAGGAAGTCCGAAAGTCGCGCTTTTAAACGAATATACAAATCCAGCCCCTTTGTATTTTCCAGTTAAGCGGCCTATGTGAAAATTGACATAGCTATTTATGTTGCGGATTTGTAAACTCCAATCGTGATTTGGTTTAGTATCTTGCATAGCGTTTAAAAATGGCGTATTTCCTGTCCACGGGATATCTATGGGGAGTTCG
>JAKSPG010000070.1 GCA_024405075.1 Elusimicrobiaceae bacterium
GTTGGCGGATGTGCGCGATGAAATCGTGCGTACGGCAGTGTTGGCCGCCCAACAAGTGGTGGCGCAACAGCTAACTGATACCGGTGCGCGTGCCGCGGTGGACCGGGTTCTTGACGAGGTGAAACACCGCAGCGTATGAACAGTTCCCAGCGCATTGCCGTGCAGCGTTATGCCGCGGCCTACGATGCTTTAAGTCAAACCGCCGAGCAGGCGGCCGCCCGGGCGCGGCAATTAACTACCGTGGCCCAAGCATTGGCCCCGGTAGAGGATTTGCTTAACGCGCCGGAAATTGCGCTTTTGCAGAAAAAGCAAGCCGTGCAAGCAGCCCTAAACGAAGAACCGCAAATCGCTTCGTTTGTGCAGGTATTGTTGGAAGCCAAACGTTACACCTTGTTACCCGCTATCGTGCAACAGGTGCAAACGTTGGCGGACCTGCGGCAGGGAATTATGCGGGCGCGTGTCTTCTCGGCGCAGGAGTTAACCGCCGACCAGCAAACCCACACGGAGCAAGCACTTTCGTCGCGCTACGGGAAAACAGTAAAAGCTTCGTTCCGGACGGACAAAACGCTCTTGGGCGGACTTAAAATTTGGTGCGGTACGGAGTTAATAGACGGCAGTTTGCAGGGGCAACTGGTCCGTTTGCAGGAAGAATTAACAAAATAACGGAAGAACTATGGCAATCAGACCCGAAGAAATAACAAATATCATCAAAGAAAAAATTGAACATTTTAAGCCATCGGCCGATATCCACGAAGCAGGGACCGTCATCCAGGTGGGCGACGGGATTGCCCGCGTGCACGGTTTGGAACGGGTGAAATCGTCGGAGCTGGTAGATTTCGGAAACGGCATTAAAGGCATGGCCATGAATTTGGAGTACGATAACGTCGGCTGTGTGCTGATGGGGCCGGATACGCAAATTAAAGAGGGCGATGTTGTTAAACGTACCGGGGAAGTAATCAGTATTCCCGTCGGTGCGGATGTTATCGGCCGCGTGGTGGACCCGCTGGGCCGCCCGTTGGACGGCAAAGGCCCGCTCCAAGCGGATAAAAACATGCCTTTGGATATTGTAGCTCCCGGTATTATTGACCGCCAACCCGTCAAACAGCCCTTGCAAACCGGCATTAAAGCCATAGATGCCATGGTCCCTATCGGCAAAGGCCAGCGCGAGTTAATCATCGGCGACCGCCAGACCGGTAAAACGGCTATTGCCATAGATGCTATTATTAATCAAAAAAACATTCCCGAAAAGGAACGTTGTTTGTGTATTTACGTAGCCATCGGCCAAAAACAAAGTACGGTGGCGCAGGTAGTTAAAACCTTGACCGATTTTGGTGCCATGGATTACACGGTGGTTGTTTCGGCCACCGCGTCGGATCCGGCGTCCCTGCTCTATATTGCGCCGTACGCCGGCTGCGCTATCGGCGAGTATTTTATGTGGCAAGGCAAGGACGTGCTGATTGTGTATGACGATTTGTCCAAACACGCCCAGGCGTATCGCCAAATGTCGCTTTTATTACGCCGTCCACCGGGACGCGAAGCGTATCCCGGCGATGTATTCTATTTGCACTCGCGTTTGTTGGAACGTGCCTGCAAGCTTTCTAACGAAAACGGTGGCGGCTCTTTAACGGCACTTCCCATTATTGAAACGCAAGCGAACGACGTTTCGGCCTATATTCCCACCAACGTTATTTCTATTACCGACGGGCAGATTTATTTGGAAACGAACCTCTTTTTAAGCGGTATCAAACCGGCGGTAAACGTGGGGCTTTCCGTTTCGCGCGTGGGGGGAAGTGCCCAGCGCAAAACGATGCGTAAAGTGGCCGGAACGCTTCGTATTGATTTATCGCAGTACCAGGAGTTGGCCGGGTTTGCACAATTCGGATCAGAGCTGGATAAAGAATCCCAACGCCAAATTGCCCGCGGCCAGCGCATGACGGAACTACTTAAACAAAACCAATACTCCCCGCTTACGGTGGGGGAAGAAGTGTTGGTTTTATACGCCGGAACGCATGGGTATTTGGACGAAGTGACTGTGCCCGATGTGCTGACGTACGAAAAGCAACTGCTTTCGTTTACGCACGCGCAACGGCCGCAGGTGTTACAAGCACTTAACAGCTCTAACGAGCTTACGGCGGAATTGGAAAAAGATATCACCGGGCTGTTGGACGAATTTAAAACGGTATTTAAAGCCGGTAAATAGGAGATTATTATGGACGCGAAATCAAAGAAAAAATATCTGGTTACCGGTGGTGCCGGCTTTATAGGCAGTAACATTGCCAAAACGTTGGAAGCCGAAGGCCACGAAGTAACGGTGTTGGATGACTTTTCCAAAAACGGACACTTCAAAAACTTAATCGGTTTCAAAGGCGACGTAATTACGTGTGATTTGTGGGAGCGCGTGCCGCATGATATGTATTTTGATGCGATTTTCCACGAAGCCGCTATTACCGACACAACTGTTATGGACCAAAAAGCCATGATGGAACAAAACGTGGAAGCCTTCAAAAACTTACTGGATTTTGCGGCCGATAACGACATCAAAAAAGTCATTTACGCTTCTTCCGCCGCTACGTATGGCAATGGTCCCGTGCCCAACGTGGAAACGCAACCCACCCACCCCGAGAATGTATACGGGTTTTCCAAAGTGATTATGGATAACGTGGCGCGCCAGTTTGCCGATGATAATAACGACATGACTATTATCGGTCTTCGCTATTTTAACGTCTACGGGCCCGGCGAATACCACAAAGGCAAAATGGCCAGCATGGTCTTTCAGTTGTACAACCAAATGAAAGCCGGTCAACGGCCGCGCGTATTTAAATACGGCGAGCAACAGCGCGATTTTGTGTACGTAAAAGATATTGTTAAAATTAACTTGTGTGCGCTGAAAAACGGCAAGGAAACGGGCGTATTTAACGCCGCTACGGGTATCCCGCGCGATTACAATGCCATCATCTCGTGCTTGAATAAAGAACTTGGTACCAGTTTAGAGCCGGATTATATTGATAACCCGTATCCGTTCTTCCAGCTTAAAACACAGGCGGATATTACCAAATCTAAAGAAAAACTCGGCTACACGCCCGACTATACGCTGGAACAGGGCATTGCCGATTACGTATCTATTTTAGAAGGGCGCAATCAATAAAGGGAAGACATGGAATCGCTTAGGGACATACGGCAAAACATCAAAGCCATTAAATCCACGCAGCAGATTATGCAGACGATGAAGATGATCTCCAACGCCCGCATCCGCCGTGCGCAACAAGCCATGGCGGCGGCGCGGCCGTTTGCAACCAAAATGCTGGAAATGGTGGACGATTTGGCCCCGCAAGTTATGTCCCTGCCGCAGCCGGAAGATGCACCCGAAACGTGGGCGCGGCAGTTATTTATCAACCGCTCGGCGGATCCGAACAAAACAGGGCTGCTGGTTATCACGGGCGATAAAGGGCTGGCCGGCTCGTTTAATGCAGTCGTGTTACGGGCGGTGATGCGGTTTATCCGGGAGCACCAACACCAGCAAATTTTTGTATTGGCCGTAGGCAAAAAAGGACGCGATTTTTTGGCCCGGCTTCGGCTTAAAAACTTGCACATTGTGTATGAAAGTGTAGGGATATTCCCTAAAATTTCGTATGCACATGCGGAGTTGCTGGGCGAAGCGGTGTTGAAAGTTTTCCTGCAAGAAAAATTGCAGGAAGTAACGCTTATTTACAATGATTTTAAGTCGCTTGCCAGTCAAAATTTAGTGGAACAGGTCCTTTTGCCTTTTGCCCCCGGCGTGGCGCGCCAAAAAATAACTCCGGCGCAGTTTGAGTTTGAGCCGGGGCTGCTGGATATTTTTAAGCTCATGGTTCCGCGGCTTGTAAAAGCCAACATGTACCGCGTTCTGTTGGAATCGCAGGCGGCTAATTTGGCCGCTACCACCAGCGCTATGGACGCGGCAAGTAAAAACGCGGGCGAAATTGTCAGCGCGCTGGGGCTCAAATTAAACAAAGTGCGCCAGGCGGGCATTACCAACGAAATTTTAGATATTGTAAATGGGGCGGAAGCTCTAAATAATTAACGGGGAAAGTATGAACACGGGAAAAGTAATTCAAGTAATCGGTGCGGCGGTGGACGTGCAATTTGCACAAGACCGTTTGCCCGCTATTGAAAACGCCATAGAAATTGACATGGACGGCTCGCGCAAAATCGTGGCCGAAGTGGCCCAACAACTGGGCGACGGGGTAGTGCGGTGCGTTTCGTTGGAAAGCACCGACGGCTTGCAACGCGGCGCGGTGGCTACGGACACGGGGTCCTCGCTTAAAGTTCCGGCGGGGGAAGCGTGCCTGGGGCGGCTGATGAACGTGCTGGGCCAGCCGCAGGACCACAAAGGGGCGATCAAAGCCGATACGTATCTTCCCATTCACCGGGCGGCGCCGTCGCTGTCCGACCAAAACCCGACCCCGGAAATTTTTGAAACAGGCATTAAAGTAATTGACCTGATTGCCCCGTATATGAAAGGCGGAAAAGTAGGACTTTTCGGCGGGGCCGGCGTTGGCAAGACCGTGCTTATCATGGAGCTTATCAACAACGTGGCGCGCGAACACCACGGCAGTTCTGTTTTCGGCGGGGTGGGCGAGCGCAGCCGCGAAGGAAACGACCTCATGTTGGAGATGAGCGAGTCCAAACTTTCCGACGGCAGTACCGTGCTGGATAAAACCGTTTTAGTGTATGGACAGATGAACGAACCTCCCGGTGCGCGCGCCAAAGTGGCGTTAACCGCGCTGACACAAGCGGAGTATTTCCGCGACGTAAAAGGGCAGGACGTATTATTATTCTTGGATAACATTTTCCGCTTTGTTCTAGCTAATTCCGAAGTGTCTGCTTTGCTGGGCCGTATGCCTTCGGCCGTAGGGTATCAGCCCACGCTTAATACCGAAATCGGTGCCCTGCAAGAGCGCATTACGTCTACTAAAAAAGGTGCTATTACGTCTATTCAAGCGGTGTACGTGCCGGCCGACGACTTAACCGACCCCGGTGTGGCGGCTACGTTTACGCACTTGGATTCCACGTCTGTTTTATCGCGCCAAATTGCCAGCTTGGGGATTTATCCGGCAGTAGATCCGCTGGAATCGTCCTCGCGCATTTTGGACCCGCGCATTTTGGGTGACGAGCACTACGGCGTATCCCAACGCGTGCGCCAAATCCTGCAAAAATACAAGGACTTACAAGATATCATCGCCATTTTGGGTATGGATGAATTATCCGATGCGGACAAAAAAACCGTCAGCCGCGCGCGGCGTATCCAAAAGTTTTTATCGCAGCCGTTCTCGGTGGCGGAACAATTTACGGGCCACCCGGGCAAATACGTCAAACTGGCCGATACAATCAAGGCCTTTAAGGGCATTGTAGAGGGCGAATACGACCATATCCCGGAGTCGTGCTTTTACATGTGCGGCGGGATAGAGGACGTGCTGGCTAATTACGAAAAAGTAAAAGACCGCGAATAATATGGCAAAAACGCTTAAGTTAAATCTCGTTACACCGCAGGCCCAGCTACTTACCGATTTGGAAGTAGATATGGTAATTTTGCCGGCCCTGCTGGGGGAAATGGGTATTTTGCCCGGGCATGTTCCTACGCTTGTGCAATTAACCTTTGGCGATTTGCGCTATAAGAAAGACGGTAAAGATTTTGACTTTGCCGTCATGGGCGGCTTTGTGGAAGTATTAAACGACGTGGTAAACGTGTTTGCCGAAGGGGCCGACCTCGCCGACGAAATTGACGAAGAAGCCGAAAGCCAAAAAATCAAAAAAGCCAAAGACGCGCTTTCCAAAAAAGACGCGGATATTGATTTTGAACTGGCCGAAATTGAACTTAAAAAATCTATTGCGCGCATGAAAGTAAAGCGGCGCAAGTTGAGTTAAGCACAAAATTTTACGCCCCTCATTTTTACGAGGGGCGTTTTTAGTTTAAGGTAATTCGTAACTGCGTGAAGTGCTAGCGGTACTATAGAGTGTTCCGCGCATGATTTTTTCACAATAGTCCCCGGCCGATAAATCAAAACAATAATCGCCGCAGCTACTACTTATCCGTTCGTTACACACAATTTTTTTTGCGGCGGTGTGCGAAGAATTATCAAAATAAATCACAAATCCGGCTCCTTTGTATTTTCCGGTAAGGCGGTGCATGCGGATATCTTGCGCTGTGGAGCCGGCAATCCCTGAATTTTCTATTTGTAACGACCACTCATTATTTGATTTGGTGTCGGAAATTGCTTCATCGGAGTAGTTTAAGAATTTGGTTGTTCCGGTCCACCCGGTAAAATCTATATCAAGTTCATCAAACTTAGTGGACCACGTACCGTTGGCCAAATAATAGGTTTCATACGCTTGCCCGAGTGATTTCAAAAGTGTAAGCGCTTGCGTAGCTTTAGCTTTTTCTACCGCTTTTTGATATTGTGGCAAGGCCACGGCCGCCAAAATACCGATAATCAAAACAACTACTAATAATTCAATAAGCGTAAATGCTTTGGTGTTTTTCATAGAGATCTCCTTTTTGACCAACACTTTATTATCGTTTTTTTTTTTGATATGTTAATCAAAAAATGCCGGCCCGTCGTAAATACGCCGTTATTTAATGACTGTAAAATGCCCCCACAACGTCTTTTTTCTTATTGGCCCCTAAAAAGGAACATAACAAAAAGAGTGCGGCTACAAGTAAGTGAAAGTTGGTCTATTATGGGCGGCCCGCAGGGTCGGGAGAAAAAAATAAAACTTGACTTTGTTTTTTTT
>JAKSPG010000071.1 GCA_024405075.1 Elusimicrobiaceae bacterium
CAAGAACGACTTCATTGTTACGCGAAACGGTAATCAGCCACACCTGTTCCGTATACGTTAGATTGTCCACTGGTTGATTGTTAAACCGCAATTCGCGCGGCGCAGGCAAAACATGATTCCGATAAAAGTGTAATAACTGTGGAATCACTTTATCCAAATTGACTGCAAACGCCTTATTTTCGGCAGGAACTCCCGGGACCACACAACTCCCGACGTGCATCCCAACCACATTCCACCTGTTACCCTGCTGCTGCAATACCGGGGAACCGCAATATCCGCTGAACAAAAACGGCGCGGCGGCGTCTTCCCCTGCAAGGAGTTGGCGCTTGAGCCGTGACCCGTATCCTTCTTGGGGAGGCAACTCCCCGGATAAAGGTAAAAAATCGTTTAATTGCGAAAACCCTGACGTATATCCGAGCGAAAAAACAGGTTTATTGCCATCAGCCCGCCCCAACGTCAGCGGCCGTGCCCCGTGCAATAATGCTTCACGAGGAAGCGGCGCAATGGAAATATCCGGGGCCGTGCCAACCCGCCTGTCCACTGGCCACTATCTTCACGAGATATTCCTGAGGTTCTCCCCGGTCGCTAAATACCACCACCTTACGCTCGGTCCCCGTCATTAAACCAACATGATACGCCATGGCTACAAACAGTTCTCCGTTTTTTTCAAGTAAACTACCACGGGCTCCCGCCCGTGGCTTTTTTCGCTTCGCGCGTTTCAAATAGCTTTTTTATTTGGCCTCACCCTCTTCAAAAAAATCTCCGATTTTTGGTGTGGATTTTCCTCTCCTCCATAAGCTTCCGCCTATGGTTTCCCCGGGCAGTATAAAAAAACCGCCAGCGTTTGCTAGCGGGAATATCGGACGGACTCGCCTTCCGGTAAAATACCTGACGGTATTTTCCTACAGGCCGGGCTCGCGGTTTTTGCCTTTCGGGCTCACGCCCTCAAACAAAAACATCGCTCCGCCTTTCTCGTCCTAACGCGGGCCAAGCAGTTGGCCCGCTCTCGGACTAGCCATTTAAAAAAACCGCCAGCGTTTGCTAGCGGTTTTTTTTAAATGGCTCCCCGAGTAGGACTCGAACCTACAACCTACCGGTTAACAGCCGGTCGCTCCACCATTGAGCTATCGGGGAATAAATTGTTTTCTTACTACATTATTATTGTACGAAATATATTTTCGTTTGTAAACATTTTCTTATAAATCTATTTATATTATTGCCGCACCCGGACGGGTAGTTAATCCGGGCGCGGCCTTTTTCATCTTACCTAAAATGCCCGTGTCCGCCATGGTGCGGTCCCGCATGAAACGGTCTGTGATGAGGAACCGGGCGAGGCACCGCATGCACATAATGAACATGATGCGGCCGATGATACACCACCTCTCTCACCGGGAACAAATATGCCGTGTGCACCGTACCGTTTGGGGAAACGGTAGCCATACATCCCCCCAGCGTTATACAAGCAAATAGTAATACAAGTATCTTTTTCATAAGAACACCTCCTACACATATAAAAACCTCCTCCCAAAATTTTTATTGCATCTTTCGAGCAAGCTTATGCAGTCCACAACGATTTTATATAATATAAAGGTATGGCAATTAACTGGAAAAATGTACTTATCAAAACGCGCGACTTTTTAAGAGCGACCATGCGCAAATACTCCCTGTTTGTGCTACGGCTGACCCCGCACCAAAACATCGCCCAGACGGTGCTATCGTACACGTTTATTGGAACGATTCTGCTTTGCCTGCCGTTTATGAACACGGCAGACGTATCGTTTTTGGATAATTTTTTTACTGCGGCCGCGGCTGTTTCCACTGCTGGGTTGCAAACGGTTAACTTCGCCGACTCATACACTTTTTTGGGCAAACTGGTGGTATTGGTGCTCATCCAAATTGGCGGATTAGGATACATGACATTTTCTTCGTTTGTTTATTTGTCTTTCTCGCAACACCACCGCTTACGCCACCACCAACAGGAATCGCTATCGGCGGAAGTTTCCCTTCCTAAAACGCTTAATATCACCTCGTTTTTACACTCGGCTTTTGTCTTTACGGTAATCGCCGAAAGTATCGGTGCGGTATTTTTGTTTAATTATTTCCGCCAACACGATTTCTCCATCTTAAATGCCGCGTGGTACAGTATTTTTCACAGCGTGTCTGCCTTTTGTACGGCTGGGTTTGCACTGTGGAATAACGGGCTGGAAAACTTTGTAGACAGTAAAACGATTAACATCGTTATCTCGTGTTTGATGTTGGCCGGCTCTATGGGATTTATCGTCGTAACAGATGTGTTTAACTTCATTCGCCGCAAAACGACCTCCATTTCGCTTACCACCAAAATGATTGTGGCCGCCACCATACTCATTTTGGCCTTGGGGACGATAATGCTCTTTATTACCTCACCCGGCTTAACCATTTGGGAAGCGTGTTTCCTGTCTATTGCCGCCATGACCACCGCCGGTTATCACACCGTCAATGTGGGGTTGTTATCATCGTGCTCGTTACTGGTACTGATTATCCTAATGAGCATCGGTGGTGCCCCTTCTGGTACGGCAGGTGGTATGAAAATGACGGCCTTTTTTAGCGTCGTAGCCATTATGTACACGCGCCTGCAACTGCACACGCGGGTAAAAGTGCTGGGGCGGCGTATCCCGCTACTGCGGTTGTACGGAGCCACATCCACCTTTCTACTTTATACCATGTTCTTACTAACTAGCATCTTCCTGCTAACCTGGACGGAAGATTTGCCCTTTTTAAGTATCGTGTTTGAATCGTCCGCCGCACTGAGCACCAGTGGGCTTTCCACCGGAATCACGGGTGCGTTGTCGTGGATTGGCAAGCTGATAATCATCGGTACGATGATTATCGGCCGTATCGGGGTACTTACGTTTGGCGTAGCGCTACTGAGCCACGAAGAAGACGAGCCCGAAACCCCCACCGGGAAACCCGCCGAAGATTTGGCTATTTAATTATGAAATTTTATTTAATCAGCTTGGGCTGCCCTAAAAACTTAACCAACAGCGAGGAGTTTTCCGCCCGGTTGCTGGCGAAAGGCCACCAGCTGGTTTTTACGCCCGATCAAGCCGACGAAATTATTATTAACACCTGCGGTTTTATCGCTTCAGCCATCCGGGAAGCCAAAGATGAAATCCGCCGCGCACTGGAACTTAAACAAGCTGGTATTGTTAAAAAAGTGGCCGTTACCGGCTGCCTGGTGGAACGGTTTAAAGAACAACTCGCGCGCGAATTTCCTCAGATAGATACTCTTTTTTCTATCGCCGCACAGAACGACATTGAAACCACACTCAACACCCGCGGCGTCATTTTGACCCCACTTCCCACCTCGCTTTATTTACCTAAATATAAGATGAGCTTAACCGCCCCGCACACGGCCTATTTAAAAATTGCCGATGGCTGTAACAACCGTTGCGCCTACTGCACAATCCCGTTTATCCGCGGCCGTTACCGCTCCAAACCCATGGAAGATATTTTGCGCGAAGCGCGGCTGATGAGCCAAAACGGTGTGAAGGAAATTTCGCTTATTGCACAAGATACTACATCGTACGGAATGGATTTGTACGGCAAAGTGCAATTTTTGCCGCTACTGGAAAAACTGCTAAAAATCCGCGGCCTCAAACGCCTTCGCATCATGTACGCTTACCCGCACCGCATGACGCGCGATATCGCCCGGCTTATGGCAAGCACAGATAAAATTTTTCACTATGTAGATATCCCCTTGCAGCACATCGCCGACCCCGTTCTTCGCCGCATGAACCGCCATTGCGACGGCACACAAATCCGCCGCACGCTGGATATGTTAAAAGAAGAAGTACCGGATATTTCACTACGCACCAACTTTATTGTGGGATTTCCGGGCGAAACTAAAAAAGATTTCAACGAGCTTAAAAAATTCGTAAATGAGTACGAATTTGACAATATGGGCGTATTTGAGTATTTCCGCGAAAAAGGTACCGCCGCCTACGAAATGAAACAAATCCCGGCCGCCCTCAAGCACGAACGCGCCCGCGAGTTGGAAGAAGTACAAAGCCGCGTCATTGACCGGATAAATAAACGTTTAATCGGCACCACGCTGGAAGCCATTGCCGACGGGCCGGACTTTGGCCGCACCTATAAAGACGCACCGGATATTGACGGCAAAGTAACGTTCACGCACCCGGTGAAAGCAGGGACTATTTTTAAGGCACGCGTCGTAGCTGCACAAGGATATGAGCGCGAAGTAACGCCTGTAAAATAAATTTGTGGTATAATAAAAAAACAAGATGAAGTGCAGGAGAAGAATACATAAACTAATTTAATTTATCAAAAAAAAAAATTACGAATTATTTTCGGATGTATGGGGAGAGCCCATACATGGAAGAAAGGAAACTTTCTTTTATTAGCAGTCCGGGAATAATCGTCTGCTCTCTGCCTACCCGTTTGGGTAGGCAGGCGACGATTATCAAGGTCACTGCTAATGCTTTGGTAACGTCGCTTTTTTTACGGCCTCTTTACCAAAAGCTCGGGTTTAAGGAGACTGTATGAAAGAAGGGTTCACACTCATTGAGTTATTAGTAGTAGTTTTAATTATCGGTATTTTAGCCGCCGTGGCGTTACCGCAATACCAAAAAGCGGTGGAAAAATCACGCGCCACGCAAGCACTCACGCTACTTAAATCAGTTTACCAGGCGGCTATAGCTTACCAACTGGCTAACGGGGAGTGGCCCTCCTCCTTTGATGAAATGGCAATAGATATTTCCTGGACGGGAAACACCCCTTGGGACAGCTCACAGGTGACAGATACCGTATCCAATGAATATTGGTCTTTACAAATAGTACGAACAGATTATATTTCTGGTTTGTTCATAGGCAGAATTTCCGGTCCATACACAGGTAGCGGATTTACTATCTTCAAAGAACATCCTTATGGCAACATACCCAAAGAACAAATCCTATGCGAAGAAAGACACCGCCAAGGCATTGCATTTGAGGGCCAGGCAGGTAGCTATTGCCGCAAAATTATGAACGGAACAGGTAGCTACGTAGGAGCATCAACCTGGGCCGATGTTTATATCCTCCCCTAATCATATCCGCTACTCCGGCGGGGCTTTTAGCCGGGCCAGCGTGCCGGCTGACACCCGGCTGCTTGACTTACATATGCCCTCGGTTACCCCTCAAAAATTTGGTATGATGTAGGTATATGCAAAAAACACTCAAAATCGGCAATTACCAACTTTCCAATTCCCGGCCGCTGGCGTTCATGGCCGGCACCTGCGTTATTGAAAGCGAAAAACACTATTTAGCTACCGCCCAAAAGCTAAAACAAATTTTAGCTAAAACAAAACACCCTTTTATTCTAAAGGCCTCGTTTGATAAGGCCAATCGCCCGTCGGTAGATGCTTACCGCGGGCCGGGGTTAACCAAGGGCCTGGCTATTTTGGCACGCGCCAAAGCATTAACCAAACTCCCTGTATTGGTGGATGTGCACGAGCCGTGGCAAGCCGAAGAAGCTGCCCAAGTAGCCGATATTTTGCAGATTCCTGCCTTTTTATGCCGGCAGACCGATTTGCTGTTGGCTTGCGCCGACACGGGTAAAGCCGTCAACGTAAAAAAAGGTCAATTTTTAGCCCCGCAGGCCATGGAACAAGTAATTAAAAAAATTGAATCGCGCGGCAACCATAAAATCTTACTCACCGAACGCGGCGCCAGTTTTGGTTATGGCGATTTGGTAGTGGATATGCGCTCGCTGGAAATTATGAAACAATTTGGTTACCCAGTTATTTTTGATGCTACGCACTCCGTGCAGCGCCCCGGCGCACTGGGAACGCGCACCGGCGGAAACCGCGCACTGGCCCCTATACTGGCCAAGGCGGCTACAGCCCTGGGTATTGCGGGCGTATTTTTTGAAGCACACCCCACGCCGGAAAAAGCCCTTTCCGACGGGCCCAACTCGCTGGATTTTGCGTTAGTTACTAAAATGGTCGGCGAGCTGTGCAAAATTGATGAAGTAGTTAAAAAATTTAAATAAATATGTCTCTAAATAACCACCCCCCCAGCTTGATGTGGCATGCCAAAATCTTCGGCGTGATACTTGTACTGTGTGTGGTGGCGTTATTTATGTTTCGGTATATCACGGCTCACTTGCCGCCGCCGTACCAAACCAAATCTCCGGCCCCGCAAGTAACCCCCTGGCTGGAGCAAACGCAGGAGTCTTTATGACGGTTTCTATGTCTGATACGAATATTAAAAAATGTGCCCGCCAAGTTATTGACGTGGAATATAAAGCGTTGGCTTTAAGTAAAAAAAGTATTGACGATAATTTCTTAAAAGCCGTGCAAGCCATCGCCAAAAGTAAAGGTCGCGTGGTGGTGTTGGGCATCGGCAAAAGCGGGTTAATCGGCCGCAAAATCGCCGCGACCATGGCTTCCACCGGCACACCGGCATTCTTTGTGCACCCCGTAGAGGCCCTGCACGGAGACCTGGGCATGATTGCCCCCGGAGATGTAATTTTAGCCATTTCCTTTTCCGGCCAGACGGAAGAAATCAACCGCATTTTGCCATCTTTAGAACGCCGTAAATTAACCATTATTTCCATGACGGGCCACCAACATTCCAAACTGGCTATGATGTCGGACATTCACATCACGATTCACATTGAGCGCGAGGCCTGCCCCTATAATTTAGCCCCTACCGCCTCCACCACCGCTACGTTAGCCGTCGGCGATGCGTTGGCGCTGTGCTTGAT
>JAKSPG010000072.1 GCA_024405075.1 Elusimicrobiaceae bacterium
CCGTCCAAAAATCCGCGTTCTACCGTTTCCACCGTCACAGAAATTTACGATTATTTGCGTTTATTGTTTGCCCGGGTAGGCAAACGTTACTGCCCGCATTGCGGCCGCCCTGTGGAAACGTGGAGCGTGCAAGGTATCGCCCAAGATATTTTAACTAAAGTTGCGGATAAAACTTTGTACATATTATCCCCGGTTGTACGCGGGCGCGCCGGCACGTATAAAGAAATATTTGCCAAATTCAAGAAAGAGGGATACGTCAAGGCACGCGTAAACAACGAAGTCATCACATTGGACCACGTACCCACGTTGGAACGCTACAAAAAACACACCATTGAACTGGTGGTAGATGAATTTTACGTAGACGAGTTTGACCGCGAACGGCTCATAGAGAGTTTGGAAAGTGCCCTCAAATACGCCCAAGGGCTTGTACATGTTTTGGAAACGTCCGGCAACAAACCCGTGGATTTTACGTATAGTGAAAGCAATGCGTGTGCCCATTGTGGCATCGGGTTCAGCGAGTTGGAGCCGCGGTTGTTTTCCTTCAACTCCCCCTACGGGGCTTGCCCGGAGTGCAACGGACTGGGCGTAAAAATTGAAGTAGATGAGGCCCTCGTAGTACCCAATCCCGATTTATCTTTAAACGAAGGCGTCATAGAGGCCTGGGAAAACCCGGTTACCACACGCACCCACCGCTGGAAAAACTCCTGGAGCGGTTACTATTACGATATGTTAAAACAAGTTTGCCGCCAACAACATATTTCCATGACTACTCCGTGGAAAAAACTTCCTAAAGCCCAGCGCGACTTGATTTTATACGGCACGGGTGGAGCCACCTACACATCCATTATTTCCGGCGGGAAACAAGACTTTGAGGGCGTGATTACCAACTTAAAACGCCGCGTGGCCGAGAGCGAAAGTGACTTTGTAAAAGAAGAAGTCACCCAACGTTTCATGCGCGAAATTGAGTGCCCCGTTTGCCGGGGCAAACGGCTTAAACCCGAAGCGCTGGCCGTCAAAGTGGACGGCAAAAACATAGATGAAGTAACCTCTATGCAAGTGTCCGCGGCCAAAGCGTTTTTTGACAAAATCCACTTGTCTGAAAAAGACAAAATTATCGCCAAAGACGTACTTAAAGAAATCCGCGCGCGGCTGGACTTTTTAAACAGCGTGGGTCTTTCTTACTTAACCCTCAACCGCAAGAGTCAAACACTGTCCGGCGGGGAAGCGCAACGCATTCACCTGGCTACGCAAATCGGGTCGGGCTTAACGGGCGTATTGTACGTACTGGATGAACCGACTATCGGGTTGCACCCGCGCGATAACGACCGCCTTATTACAACCTTAAAAGATTTACGCGATTTGGACAACACGCTAATCATTGTGGAACATGACAAAGATACTATTTTAGCATCTGATTATGTAGTGGAACTTGGCCCGGCCGCTGGCGAAAACGGCGGGCAAATTATGGCGGCGGAGCCAACCAAAAATTTTCTTAAAAATAAAACATCGCTCACGGCCTCTTACCTAAACGGACGCAATCTCATTTTACCGCGAGAAAAACTGCGCAAAGGCAACGGAAAATTTTTAACCATTTGCGGTGCAAAACAATTTAACTTAAAAGACATTGATGTTAAAATTCCGCTCGGTAAATTCGTCTGCGTAACAGGCGTTTCCGGCTCGGGTAAGAGTACGCTGGTGCATCAAATTTTATACAAAGCACTCGCGCGTAAATTCTACGACTCCAAAGAGGTACCCGGCACGCACAAAGCCATTAAAGGGTTGGACAACATTGATAAAGTCATTATCGTGGACCAAAGCCCTATTGGCAAAACACCGCGCAGTAACCCGGCCACTTATACGGGAGTATTTTCACACATCCGCGAATTGTTTGCCCAAATGCCGGAAGCCAAACGGCGCGGATACAAGCCGGGGCGGTTTTCGTTTAACGTCAAAGGCGGACGGTGCGAAAAATGCCAGGGCGACGGCATTTTAAAAATCCAAATGCAATTCTTGCCTGATATTTACGTCAAATGCGAAGAATGCAACGGCCAGCGATTTAATGAAGATACGTTGCAAGTAAAATTTAAAGGTAAAAGTATTGCGGATGTATTGAACTTAAGCGTATCGCAAGCGTTGGAATTTTTTGATGCGATTCCCAAAATCAAACGGTGCTTGCAAACGCTCAACGACGTAGGGCTGGGATATATTAAGTTGGGCCAGGCGGCCACCACCTTATCCGGCGGCGAAGCGCAACGCGTCAAACTAGCGGATGAACTTTCCCGCAAAGGCACCGGAAATACGCTCTATATTTTGGACGAGCCGACGACCGGACTCCACTTTGCCGATATTGATAAACTCTTGCACGTTTTGCACGATCTGGCCGACCGCGGAAACACGGTGCTTATCATTGAGCATAATTTGGACATAATTAAAACGGCAGATTGGCTGATTGATTTAGGGCCGGAGGGCGGCGACAAAGGCGGCCAAATCGTCTGTGAAGGCACGCCAAGCGACGTAGCCAAGTGCGCCAAATCTTACACGGGGAAATATTTGAAACCGGAGTTGGACGCCGTGCAAACATACCTAAAAGTACACCCAAAAAAAGAAAAACCCAGTAAATAAAAGAACCCGGCATAATACAATTAGTTAGAGAGGTAACGTGTACATACGTAGATGGGAACCATTTACCGTAGGAGTTCCCCCAAAAATTTTCTGGCAGTAACTTCCGGGGATTCCTTCATATACAATTCCGTTAAACTTTCTTTCCCCACAAAGCACTTGTCTGGATGTAAATTGGGAAGATTGCAAAAAATACACGAAACCGGCTCCCTTGTATTTTCCTGTAAGTCTACCCAAGTAAAGGGCAAGATTATCTCCAGACAGATAAATTTGCAGAGACCACTCGCCATTGGAACGAGTATCCGCAGCAGCAGAAGTTATCCACTTGCTACTTCCTGTCCATGCCAATTCCGACGGAAGTTCGTCAAATTTATAGGAATAAAATCCGTTGGCCATATAATATGATTCTTGCGCTTGCACCAGAGTCCGCAAAACGACTAGTGCTTGGGCAGCTTTTGATTTCTCCACCGCTTTTTGGTATTGCGGCAATGCTACCGCCGCCAATATACCAATAATCAAAACAACCACTAATAATTCAATAAGCGTAAATGCTTTTTCATCTAAACAACCCGGCAAACTACTTTTCTTTTGCATACGATTTCCCTCGCTTAAAATAAGTTGTATCCGTATGAAATAAAAAAAAAAAACGATGTCAAGGCCCTTGCCGGGCCCAGGCATTTTTGGGAGTCAACTTTCATTTAATTAGAGCCACACTGTTTTTGCATTGTCGCTTTGTAGCGCAACAACTCCCGCGCAATTTGTTACCATATATGTATATGTCCAAACGAAACCGCAAACAACAAACCGTCGCCATACCCGCACCTGCTCCATCCGCGGCGGAAAACTTTCTGCACCGGGCCCTTGTGCACGTAACGGGCGTATTGGCACTTTTAATTAGCATTTCGTTTTTTACTGCTACGTACGATACGGCCCAGGTTAAATTAACCTTGCTGCACATGGGAAGTTTACTGCTCGGCGCGCTGTGGGGTTCGTTACAAATTACCCGTCGTAAAAATCCGTTTACGCGCCAAAACATACCGTTTTTACTTCCCGTTTTTGCGTATGTGGGCTGGAATGTCCTGTGCTATATTTTTGCCCCCTATCACGCCGAAGCGGCCGAAGAATTTATCCGCTTTTTACTCTACGGACTTATTACCTTGCTGGCTGCCACGGAGTTTTCTTTTAACGACGTTAAAACCGTTACAAAATGGTTTTTGATAGCGGTATGGATTTCGCTGGCGTACGCTGTGTTGCAAATTGCTGACGGATTCTTCCAAGAGATAGACCCCATGCCTTGGCGCGGATCTTTTACCAAACGCCTTTTTTCCACCCACGCCAATCCCAACTTCTTTGCTGATTTTCTGATTTTTGCCTCTTGTATTACGGCCGGGGTTTATCTGGCACAGCGTAAAAAATCCTTGCTTGCGCTGCTGGTGGTGGGCATAGTCGCCCTCTTTTTTACCGAGAGTAAAGGTGCTTGGCTCGCTTACGCGGCGGCCGTGGCCTTTTTGACGTGGATGCTAGTTAATTTTTGTATACCTGCGTTAGCCAAACATCGCCAAAAAATAAATTTACTGGTAGCACTTGCGCTGTTGGGCAGTGCCGTGTTGGCCGGTTGCTATACCGCCAAGCGTTTCCAGTCGGTCCGTTTCCGCGCACATACGTGGCTGGGTACGTTTGAAATGGTAAAAGCGGCCCCGGTTATGGGCGTAGGTATTGGGAATTTCAAAGTGATTTATCCGGCCTACCGCAGAGCACAAATTTTTTATATTGAAGACTCTCACAACACCGAAACCCAACACGCCGAAAATGAACTGTTGGAACAGTGGACTGTTTCCGGCACCGTCGGGCTAGCCGTCTTTTTGTGGCTGATGTATACAGTGTTTGCGCTGGCCTTGCGTACGCTGCGCCAAACAGAACAGCTACCTCAACAGCGTTTTTACCTGCTCGGTTACACGGCCGCGCTGGGCGGTATGTTTGTGCACAGTGGGGTGGATATCAGCTTACACTTTGCCTCCAGCGGATTCTTCTTTGCGCTGATTACGGGCACCGTTTTTGCCCTATGCCAACCGGGTCAAAACCGCCCAGAAAATACCGCCGAAATCACTCCTTCCCGCTTGTGGTTGTTGGGGATATTACGCTTTATTTTGGCCGCAGGCACGGCGGTATTGGTCGTATTATTACTGCGTTATTTTTGGGAGATTACTTCCGTCCTAGGCAAAAAAACGACCGGGGAAGTAATTACCGTTGCGTTGTCTTGGATCGTATTGGCAGGCAGTTTGTTGGCGGGATCTTACGTCATACTGGGGGCCGCCCGTCGTATACGTAACGCGGTTGCTTTGCTACCACTGGTTTGCCTACTGCCGCTGGAGTTAGTGGCCTATTTCCCGTTCCAAAGTAACCATTATTACAGCCTGGGCATTACACTTAACCAACTGGGCAATATCGAAGGATCCCTGGGTTATTTTACCAAAGCCATACGCTTCAATCCATTACAAGCCGAATACCGCCAATTTCGCGCAAACCTGCTCAGTATTACATTTAATTTAACCAAACAGTTTTCCCCCTTACGCGGGGATAAAACAACGCCTTCCGACGATTTCACCCGTGCGCTACGCGACTATGCCTTTGTTGAAAAACAGGCCCCCAACCACCCCCTGTTACACCACAACAAAGGCCAGCTGTATTACACCATGGCACTCAACCGTTCCGACACCGCCCGCTACGCACATAGTCCGGCGGAGTATGAATTATTCAAGCAAGAAGCCCTGCACTATATGGACCAAGCCAAACATGCGTTTGAACGTTCCTTACTGGTCGATCCGGTAAATGCACAAACGTATTTTTATCTCGTCCAAATCGCTTTGTTGGAAAATAACCCACAACAAGCGCAAGCGGAATTGGAACGTTTTTACCGTGGTCCGGATGGCGTAACGGAAACGGAATTTTTGGATAAGCACCGCCGTCATCCGCAAGCAGCCGCCCTGCAAGCCCAAATTGACGCTCGCCTACGCACCAGGAACCGACCGTAAATGTTCCGTGCAAAACTGCTGGATTTTTGCTAGAATATAAGGGTATTAGGAACCGTTTTTGCCAAGATAGCTCAGCTGGTAGAGCAATCGCTTCGTAAGCGATAGGTCCGGGGTTCGATCCCCCGTCTTGGCTAAAATTTAAGGCCCCGTTTTTACGGGGCCTTTAGATTTTAGGTAAGACAGAACACCAACTGCTTGGTGTCCGCCGCGTTGTACGAGTTTGCGTGCGCATGCTTTACCGCGCCGCAAGGCAAGTACCGCGAGCCCCGGCCTGTAGGCATTTTGCGTCAGCAAAATGACCGGAAGGCGATCCCACCAACTGCTTTATGCACGTAGGAGATTGAAGCTTTAAATCTAATGCTTAATTGATTCGGTATACATGATAAAAATCATAGATACCAGAAGGCGCGGTTCTGCCACTTACATTTTTACATACTTCATTAGCTAAATCTTTACCAATATCTGCCGAACAAAAAGCACCCCCTTTGCTTTCACTTGCTGCATTAGCAAATATGCGTATATAACGGATGTGCGCATTACTCAGTTCACAAACAATAGAGTTATTCCACCACGTTAGCGAACAGAAACCACCTTGTATGTTATAATAATTGCCTTGCTGTCCTTGATAACCAATATCTAAATCATCAAAGGAAGTCGTGTACATTCCGTTACTCAAATAAAACCGTTCCTCGGCCTCCGCAATAGAACGTGTCAGAGGTATCAACGTGGCAAAACGTGCTTTTAATACCGCCTTTTGATACTGCGGCAGGGCCACCGCCGCCAAAATACCGATAATCAAAACGACTACTAACAACTCAATTAATGTAAATGCTTTAACGTCTAAACGGCCCAACAAACTACTTTTCTTTTCCATACGTCTACCCTCACTTTAGTTAGGTTATACCCGCATAGTATCA
>JAKSPG010000073.1 GCA_024405075.1 Elusimicrobiaceae bacterium
AGCGGCTTTCAAATTCCACGGGCCAATCTCG
The DNA here is from genome assembly GCA_024405075.1 of Elusimicrobiaceae bacterium. Lineage (GTDB taxonomy): Bacteria > Elusimicrobiota > Elusimicrobia > Elusimicrobiales > Elusimicrobiaceae > Avelusimicrobium. The sequence goes on from JAKSPG010000073.1 coordinate 32, forward strand.
CTTCCGCCGCGTACAGACATGCTGGTATCCGTCTGTTTAAAAGCACTGGGCAAGGCCGCCCCGTCGCGGTCTACCCGTGTTTTATAGTGCGTTTGCCCCAGGCGAAACTCCACAAACGGGTCCTTCATAATTCCCCAGCGGTAAAACGGTTGCCAAACGGTGGCCGCATAGTAACTGGCAGCTTGGTTACCCACAGCCATGGGCTGCCAAAAGGCGTGCGTATAGACCTGCCACGCATCGAAAAAATCATACGAACTTTTCAGCCCATAACGGTACGTAGATCCTGTTTTTTCCACATCCGGCTCGTCGGACTGGCGGTAAAATTCGTATGAAGGCGTAAAAATAAAATTGTTATCCAAATCCCATGCGTATGCAGCACGCATGGCTGAATAACCGCGTTCGCCGTTTACACCCAAAAAACTTATCTGCCCGTAGCAAAACGCACACGGGCAGATAAGCAGGATGAAACTTAAAAACGCGGTTTTAAGTTGCATTATTTTTTGCGGGCTTTGGCAATTTTGGCGTCTTCGTCTTGCAAGAATTTTACATAGTTAGACGCTTTGCGTTTTTTCCACGCGCCTTTGTGATACCCGTAACCAATGATAAGCGGGATTAACGTGGTGCATTCGCCGTATACCATTTGTTCCAATGCGGTAGAAACTTTACCCCAAGAGGAAGCCTCTTTAAGCGTAGAGCCGGAAAGGGCTCCGTCACGCACGTCGGCTACGGTGATTTGCACGGCGTATTTGTGCATGGGGATTTCAGCCCCTAAAATTTCCGCCGCTACAACGGTATCTTGCGCAAAGTTGTTCGGTACGCCGCCGGACCACATCATTAGACCGGTCTCTTTGGCTTTGATTTTGATTTTGGTTAATTCCAAAAAGTCTTTGGCACTGTCAATGGATACATGAGCACCGGGGCGTTCGGTCTGGTGCGCTACGAAGCCGAACCCGGCCGAGCAATCGCTAAACGCAGGAACAAATATCGGCACGCCGTGTTTGTAAGCATTGTAAACAATGGAGTCTTTACCTTTTTTATTCTTTTCCAACCATTTACCCATTTCCCAAATAAACTCGCGGGAAGAATAGGGGCGCGGCTCTAAATAGTTACAGATTTTATGAATCGTTTCGTCGCAATTTTTCAGTTGGTCTTCATCAATGTAAGTATCGTAGATGCGGTCAATGTGCAAGTCGCGCAATAAGTTATCATCCTGGTTATAGGGAGTACCAATGTAGTGTTTGTAACCGAGCGCCTCAAAAAAGTCTTGGTCCACGATGTTCGCCCCGTTGGAAACGATCGCATCCACCATGTTGTTTTGGATCATATCCACCACTACTTTTTTCATACCGGCGGATACTAAAGACCCAGCGATACACAAAATCACGGAACATTTCTTATCCGAAAGCATCATGTTGTAGATTTTGCTCGCTCTGGCCACCTCGCGTGACGCGTAGGCCATGCCCTCAAACGCTTCTACCATGGGGACCACATTGTATTTTTTCATATCAATGTGTTTGATAGTATTTTTGAGGAAGTCTTTTTTGGTTAATTTTGCCATTTCTTTTTGCACCTCTTGCTGAATTTAACTTCTATTTAGTAAATTATAGTAAATAACACGCGTTTTTCATAGTAAAAAGTGAGGAATTTTATGTACCCGAATTTACAACAAACCGATCCGGAAGTCTTTAACGCCGTAGAGCAAGAATTATACCGCCAACGCGAGCGAATTGAACTGATTGCTTCCGAAAATTTCACCTCTTTAGCTGTCATGCAAGCACAGGGTTCCGTACTAACCAATAAATACGCCGAAGGATACCCGGCTAAACGCTACTACGGCGGGTGCGAGTACGTCGACATGGTGGAAACATTGGCCCGGCAGCGCGCTAAAAAATTATTCGGGGCCGAACACGCTAATGTGCAACCTCACTCCGGCGCACAGGCCAATATGTCGGTTTATTTTGCTTTGTTAAAGCCCGGCGATACCGTGTTGGGTTTAAATCTCTCTCACGGCGGACACTTAACGCACGGCCACCCACTCAATTTTTCGGGTAAACTTTATAACATGATTGCGATGAACGTGCGTAAAGACACAGAAGAAATTGACTACGACGAAGCCGCACGCTTGGCCCAAGAACATAAACCCAAAATGATTTTAGCCGGCGCGTCTAACTATTCGCGCGTGTTTGATTGGAAAAAACTGCGCGAAATCGCCGATAGTTGCGGCGCGTATTTAGTGTGTGATGTGGCGCACTATGCGGGCCTAATTGCCGCCGGGGAATATCCTTCCCCCGTACCGTACGCGGACGTGGTTACTACTACCACACATAAAACTTTACGCGGACCGCGCGGCGGGCTGATTTTGTGCAAAGAAAATTTGGCCAAAGCCATTGACAGTGCTGTTTTCCCCGGCGTGCAAGGCGGGCCTTTAATGCATGTAATCGCCGCCAAAGCCGTCTGCTTTGGCGAAGCGTTAAAGCCCGAATTTAAGACGTACCAACATCAAGTAAAATTAAACGCCACCGCGCTGGCGGACGCGTTAAAAGCGCGCGGATATCGTTTGGTAGCGGGCGGGACGGATTCCCACGTGATGTGTGTAGATTTGCGCTCTAAAAATATGACAGGAAAAATTGCCGAAGCTGCGTTGGATAAAGCGGGCATTACGGCTAATAAAAACACCATCCCTTTTGACCCGGAAAAACCGTTTGTAACCAGCGGTTTACGGTTGGGAACCCCCGCCGTCACCACACGCGGCATGAAAGAAAAAGATATGGAGCAAATTGCCGCATTTATTGACGATGCGCTCACGCATTACGCAGATGAAAATTATTTGGCGGATATTGCCGCACGCGTCAAAAAATTCCTGGAAAAATTTCCGTTATACCCGGAATTAAATTAGTATTTTAATAATTTGCACAGTGCGATGCCTTCTTGATTATGCGCAGCACAAGTTATTTTCCCGGCATTAGCCGAGGAAATGTTTTGTAGGAAAGCATTGAGATGTAAAATTCGGTTGCTTGAGCAACGCGGATAAGTTGCGTTTTTTCCCGGGCAATAGTTAAGTATCACAGCATCACTTACCGAATTATCCACTACAAAATCAGTACCACACTTCCACAATTGCCCGTTGATGGCGATACCGGTCGCATCCAGTTCTTCGCAATTCGCAGGTAGATTAACCGACAGGGGAGACATATCATACGTATAAGTACCGTTGGCCAAATAATATACCTCATTGGCGGCGACGATGCTTTTCACTAACGGCACCATGGCCTGAATACGACTTTTCGCTACGGCCATACGATATTGCGGCAACGCTACCGCCGCTAAAATACCAATGATTAACACAACAACCAATAACTCAATTAACGTAAATGCTTTGACGTCTAAACAGCCCAACATACCACTTTTATTTTGCATGCATATCCCCCCTCACAAACGGGCTATATGCAAAATGTAGCAAAAAAAAAAACAAAGTCAACCCCCTTGCCGGGGGCAGGCGTGTTGGGGGCAGACTTTCACTTACTTATAGCCACACTATTCTGCTATGTTCCTTTGTTTTCGTGTTTTTGGCAGAAAAAGTCCTTGACATACCAAAAAAAAAAACGATAATAAAGTGTTAGCTTTTTTCAAACAGGAGAAAAACAACATGGAAAACAAACAAGCTTTTACGCTAATAGAACTACTTGTCGTCGTTCTTATCATCGGCATTTTAGCCGCCGTGGCCCTGCCGCAATATCAAAAAGCGGTATGGAAAGCACGGTATGCACAACTTGTTACCGTAACCAATTCTATCGCGCAGGCAATAGAAGTATATTATTTGGCAAACGGACAAAACCCAACCGATTTAAACGAACTATCTTTAGAAATGAGTTGCACCCAATCAGTTCCCGGTCGCTGGAATTGCGGCGATTTCGTGTGCAGTTTAAGAGTTAACCAAAGTGTCACTTGTGTAAACGAGAAGTTATTGCAAAACGGCTACGGCGTAAAAGTGGATTTTGCTACTTCCGACGAGCGGAAAAAATACTGCATAGCTATCTCGGAAGATGTTAGCGATAAGTATCATCAATTTTGCAAAGCACAAACGCAAAAAACAGATTATGATTTTGTATACAGTATGCTTGCCTCAACAGGAGGCCCGGTTTATAACACCGCCCATTGGTATTTATATTAAAAAAACAGGGCGGCCAGAAAAGGCCGCCCATTTTTATCAAAACACATCTGCCGTTATTGCGCCGCGCTTATATGGATAAACTCCGCATTTAACACACCTGGCAACAGCTGCGCCACGCCGTCAATTAAAAATTGCATGGCAATTGCACACAAAATCATACCCATAAAACGCACCACAATTTGCGTACCGTTACGGCCGATTTTATCAAAAATATAGCGCGAGCTAACCAACACAATACCAACGATACATGCACTTAACATCAGCACTAACACCATCATAAGAGAGGTAAGCAAATCGTCGCTTTTTTCAGAAAATAAAATGACGGTCGTAATCGTGCCCGGGCCGATAAAAAGAGGCATGCCTACCGGCACTAAAATATGGCTTAAACTGTTGCGCGCCTGGGAAAACGTCCCCCCGGTAACGGCCGCCGTTTCTATACCGTGGTGTTCAAACTTGCTTTTGCCTTGTAACATACGAAGACCAACGAGCAAAATCATAATCGCTCCGGCCAATCTAAACGCCGGCAGCGTAATGCCGAACACGGACAAAATACGATTGCCGAAGATAAAGAACGTCAACATCAAAACAAAAATAGACAACGCCATCAGCACCGCCACCGCACGTTGCACGCGAGGGGTTTCGTTCTCTACGTGTTCCAAAAAAATGGGCATGTTTCCAATGGGGTTTAAAATGGCTAACACGCCGATAAATGCGTTAAAAAAAAGGCTCCATTCCATGTTACGTACTCCTTAATGACAAACCGCCCGCGCTCACGCGGACGTGTTAGTAACTATTTATAGTATACTAAATTCGCACCGGGCACACAGTGAAAGGATTTCTGTGTGAATTTTATATAATAAATTAAGCCCAATAAAGGGTGTGTAATTTCTGGATTATTTGTTGAAGTGCGGGGTTAGCCCGCGCCGAGCAAAAAAGAGATTTTTCTCTTTGGAGCATGTCAGAAGTCATCAAATAATCGCCTTGTTTATGCCTGTTCCCGCGGGAACAGGCAGGCGGCGGTTATTGTATACGGGTCACTTCTGACAGCCCTACACAACAATTGCCGCTTTTATTGTGCCAAATTACAGCAAGGAGTTTCTATGAAACACAAACACACCCGGCGGGGTTTTACGCTGATTGAACTGTTGGTAGTCGTGCTCATTATCGGCATTTTGGCGGCCGTAGCGTTACCACAGTACAAAATTGCCGTAGAAAAAAGTCGCTTATCCGAAGCTTTATCCCTCCTGCAAACGTTCAAAAGAGGAACGGATATGTATTTGTTAGAAAACGGTTACCCCAACGAACGCATATACTTTACCGGCAACAATGCAGAGGGCGTTCTAGCCGTAAACTTGCCGGAGTCGTACAACTACCAAGTGGGGAACGCCATGCGTACCAAAAATTTTTCCTATAACGTATATTGCGATGTTAATTTTTGTGACTATATTGCTGACCGATTGGATAATGGCAACCGATTATACCGCTTATTTTGGCGCGTGAACTCCAATACAGCGCAAATAAAAACATGTTCCCCGAAAGCAAACAATTTAGCAGAAATTATATGTAAGCACCTGCAACAGGACGGGTGGGCCAGCGATTAAGGAGTGATACTTGTTACGTATTTGTTAAATAAGTTATAATATAGATGTGAGTATCGTTGGCGCAGCGCTTGTAACATGAAGTTCGTCCGCCCTGGCGGACCGCGCAGAGCAAAAGCCAACTGGAAAGTTTTGAGGCAAAGTAGCAAAAAGATTTAGGGACAGTTGGCGCAGTGGTAGCGCGTCCGCCTCACACGCGGAAGGTCACAGGTTCGAACCCTGTACTGTCCACCATTTGAGAGCCCACCGAAAGGTGGGTTTTTTATTTGGCAGTAGCGCACCAACTTCTTTTATCCCGTTACTCATCTAAATGCCGGGTTGGAAACTCCGCTCAAAATTACTATACTGTTTACAAGGTAACCGTATATGAAACGCTTTTTTCTATTTCTACTGGTGGCGGGCATGTTGTCCGGGCCGTTGTATGCCGGTGTGCCAAATGAGGTGCAACAACAAACCAAACGCGCCCAAATCACGCTGCGGGCGATTGCAAACCAGCTGGCTCATTTTTATGCCCAACACGGTTACTACCCCTCTACGGCCTTTTCGGATACGGCATTTGCGGCTATCGGGATGAAAGAGCCCCCTTCCAAAACGTGGGATTATTTTTTTGAATGTAAATTATATTCTTGTGACATTACTGCCGAACACAAACGCCGCCACTACACACCCGACGATTTGGTAGGTATCACGCCCATTTTACGCTTGACCGTACGCAAGCGCAAAGTGGACCCTATTATACACGGGGAGGCCCGCACCA
>JAKSPG010000074.1 GCA_024405075.1 Elusimicrobiaceae bacterium
CACTAAAAATAGGTTATAATCGCATGATATCAAAAAAAAAAACGATGTCAAGTTTTATTTTTTTCTCCCGCTATATCCCGCTTTTGCCGCCCGCAGGGTCGGAATGACGAGCGGGAGAAAAATAAGCACCGGAAAGGCCCCTTACCAGGGACAGGCAGAAAATAAGCAGACTTTCTCTTGCTTGCAACTACACTCTTTTTGTTCTGTTCCCTTTAATAACCATTCGCCTGTGGGCCGCCGCATGTCCGTTCGGCAAGGGCAAAAAACGGCACAAACAAAGGTCTGTGCCGTGGGTGTACTACCAATTTATGCAGATTATTTAAGGCGTTCTATTTCCGCCGTCCACGCCGCCGCGCTGGCGTCACTGGGCATGCGCCAATCGCCGCGGGGCGAAAGCCCCACACTACCTACTTTTGGCCCGTCAGGCAGGCAAGAGCGTTTAAACTGTTGGGCAAAAAACCGGCGGAAAAATTCCTTCAGCCATTTTTTAATCACCACAGCCGTAAATTTTCCTTTAAAAGCGTGGTCAGCCAAATAATAAATTTTTTCCGGGCCGAATCCGTAGCGCAGAAAATAATACAAGAAGAAATCGTGCAGTTCGTACGGCCCGACCAAATCTTCCGTTTTTTGGGAAATTTTCCCGTTTTTGGCAGGGAGCAACTCGGGGCTAATCGGCGTATTAAGCACTTCGTCCAACACCCGTTTAACGGCCGTCGTACTCTGTGTGCCCGCCCACGCCACCAACGAACGCACCAGCGTTTTAGGTACGCCCGCATTGACGCCGTACATAGACATATGGTCGCCATTGTACGTCGCCCACCCCAGCGCCAGTTCGGACAGGTCTCCCGTTCCTACCACCAACCCGTTTGTTTGGTTGGCTATATCCATAAGCACCTGGGTACGCTCGCGCGCTTGCGTGTTTTCGTACGTAATATCTTTATTTTTCTCGTTATGTCCGATATCCTTGAAATGCTGCAAACATGCTTTTTTGATATCCACTTCGCGCCGCGTAATTCCCAACTGTTTCATAAGCGACAGCGCATTTTGGTACGTTCGGTCCGTCGTGCCGAAGCCCGGCATGGTTACCCCAACTATATTTTTACGCGGCAGGCCGAGTTTGTCAAACGCGCGCACGCACACCAACAGTGCCAGTGTGGAATCTAACCCGCCCGAAATCCCCAGTACAACCGTTTTAGCACGGGCCGCCGTCAATCGCGTGGCCAGCCCGGCCGTTTGAATATTAAAAATTTCCCGGCACTGTTCGGCCAGTTGTTCCCCTGCGGGCACAAACGGCAACGGCGAAATCGTTCGTGTGAGCAACGCAGCATTTTTACCCGCCGGCAAACCGCTGGCGATAACCAGATACGGCTCGGCTGTTTCACAAGCACTGTCCGAACGGAAAGTAGTACTTAACGCCCGGTCTGCGCGCAAACGCTCCACATCTATTTCCGCACAGATAAGCTGTGCCGCCGTTTCAAACCGTTGCGAGTGCGCTAGCAACGTACCGTTTTCGTAAATCAGCGCGTTACCGTCAAAAACCAAATCGGTGGTGGACTCGCCCGCGCCGCACGAAACATATACGTACCCGCAACGGCACCGGGCCGATTGCTGGGCCACCAAATTGCGTACGTATGCGTGTTTGCCGGCCAAAGCATCACTGGCGGATAAATTACAAATGATATCGGCCCCTTGCAGTGCCGCTAACGACGACGGTGGCACCGTCGCCCATAGGTCCTCACAAATTTCTATGCCGATTTTTACCCCGGCCACGTCAAATAACAAATCGGTCCCTGCCGCCACCAATTGTCCACACAGTTCCACTTCGCCCCCATTCCACTCCAGGGCGGAGGTAAACCAACGCTGTTCATAAAATTCCGCACAGTTAGGCAAATACGTTTTGGGCACAAGGCCTAAAATTTCCCCGCGGCAACACACAACCGCCGCATTAAGTAGTACGCTCCCGGTTTTCACCGGCAGACCCGCCACAAACAAAATGTCCGTATCTTTCGTGCGGGTGAGTAAATCTGAAAGGGCCTTTTCAGCCTGTTGAATAAGAAGCGGCTTTAAAAATAAATCTCCGCATGTATACCCGGTTAAGCCCAATTCGGGGAATACCACCACCTGCGCGCATGCTTTGACCGCGCCGCGCAGCAGACGTTCCATAACCCGCACGTTTTGGGCAGGATCCGCCACCGTTACCGGCGGTATAGCCGCCGCCACTTTGATAAAACCGTATTTATTCATGGGTATACCTCCCGGATATATCTCTTTTATATTGTAGTAATTTCCAATGCCGCTTGACTATCGGCCGGGCACGTCATCACGGGATAAAACCGTCAAAAAACTGTTTCTTTTAACCCTCATATATTAGTATACTATTTACAAATTGACAGGAGCGCCCTCATGGAACTATCCGCCGTTATTCCCGTGTTTAACGAAGCCGTCTCATTGCCCGGTTTGCGCGAGCGCTTGTTGCCCGCGTTGCAACGCTGCACGTCGCAGTACGAACTTATTTTTGTAAACGACGGCTCCTGCGATGACACACTGCCCTTGCTTAAGACGTGGGCCAAACAGGATAAACAGATTAAAGTCATTTCGCTCTCGCGCAATTTTGGCAAAGAAGCCGCCCTAACCGCCGGGTTAACGGCCGCGCAAGGGCAAGCCGTGGTAGTGCTGGATGCCGATTTGCAAGACCCGCCCGAACTTATCCCCCAACTTTGGGAAAAATTCCAGGAAGGATACGATAACGTCTACGGCGTACGCAAGGACCGTACCACCGATTCTTTTTTCAAACGCGTAACAGCCGGCACGTTTTATAAACTTTACAACCGCCTGGCCGATACGCCCATTCCGCATAACGCGGGCGACTTCCGCCTGCTCAGCCGCCGCGCCGTTGAAGCGGTGCTCACGCTACCCGAGCGCGAACGATTTACCAAAGGACTGTTCACCTGGATAGGTTTCAAAAGTACGGCCGTGCCGTTTACGCGCGAAAAACGCACCGCCGGGAAAACCAAGTGGAACTACTGGAAACTGTGGAATTTTGCATTAGGCGGGCTGACAGCTTCCACCACCTTACCGCTTAAATTATGGACGTACTTTGGACTTTGTATTTCCGCGGCGTCTTTCGTATTTGCTCTGTGGACCGCGTACAAAAAAATAATGTTCGGTAACCCGGTCAGCGGGTATACTTCGTTAATGGTAGCCATCTTATTCTTTAGCGGCGTACAGCTTATCACGCTGGGCGTAATCGGCGAATATTTAAGCCGCATCTTTAACGAAGTAAAACAACGCCCGGCCTACTTTATTGACGAGAAAATAAACTTATGATTACACTGTTAATTATCCTACTCATGTTAGGATTTAATGCCTTGTGTGCCGCTTACGAAATGGCTCTTGTTTCCATTTCGCGAACGCGGCTGTCACTACTCTTGCAAGAAAAACGCGCCGGAGCCGAGGCCGCTTTGTACATGAAAGACCATGTGGAAGGCAGTTTGGCAGTTGTACAAATCGGAACGACGCTGGCCGGAGCGGTGGCAGCGGCGTTTGGCGGCTCCGATGCCGGCAGCCGCTTCGCACCGTGGATGCGGCAACATTTGTATCTATCTGCCTCAATGGCTAACGCACTGGCCATGATATGCGTGGTACTGCCGCTTAGTTTTGTAACTATTGTGTTTGCCGAGCTGACCCCCAAAACTTTTGCTATTAAAAATAACGAGTGGGTAGTACTGAAGTTATCGCCCTATTTTCGGTTGATGTATGCCGTGCTTACACCTATTGTAAAAATTATGGAAACCATTGCACGCGCACTCACGCGTAAAACCTCCCGCACGCCCGATCCCAAAGAAGTACAAAAAACCGCGCTGGAAGATTTACGCACGGCGGCGGCTATTGCTTCGTCCTCGCGCTTGTTTGGCAAAACGGAAGAAAAAATCGTGCTGTCTTCGGCGCAATTTTGTGTACGCAAAATCCGCGAGATACAAGTACCGCTGGAACAAGTGTATATGCTGGATGCGGATGCTTCTATCGCCGATACGTTTGTAAAAGCCCATCTGGATATGCACACGCGCTTCCCGGTACGCGCCAATCCGCAAAACCCACAAGATATCATCGGATATTTAAACTTTAAGGATATTTTTCTTTCCACCAAAGTGGCGCAGGGCGGTCCAACCACCGCGCGCAACATCATGCGCCCGATTTTACGTCTGGAAGCCGACACCATTATTTCCGCCGCGCTGGAAAAACTGATGAAAAGTAAACAACATATTTGTTTGGTTACCGAAGGCCAGGAAATTACCGGCATTTTGACGCTGGAAGATATTTTTGAAGAAATGGTGGGCGAAATTGAAGACGAGTACGACTTTTTCCCCGCCTATATCCGTCCGTTCGGGCAAGCATTGGCCGCCAGTGCCGCGGCCAAGATGACGGACCTGTTTGAACGGCTGGATTTACCTGTCCCGGCCGATGTAACCCCCAGCACTACCGTGGAACAGTGGGTAGTACAAAAACTCGGCCACGAGCCCACCAAAAACGAGAAAATCCGTCAAAACGGTCTCTTGCTGGAGACTCGCAAATTCCGCCGCCACAAAATGATGGAAGTGCTAATCAGCAAATCGGAAAATTAGGGCATGCCATAGTAGTACGCTACCGTTCCGGATTGAACAGTATGCGTGGCCTTAAAGACTTTAGCACAGTATTGTTGTAATGTGGTTGTATCCGCCGATATACCCCCCGCCGTTGCTTTTTTAGCAACACAGGTTAACGTGTGAGCACACACCCCAAAACCGTTTTTATCGGGCGGACAGGCCCAGTCCCCATAATAATAAGCAAACGCTGTCCCTGCATAAGGTCCCGTTAATCGGCCCGCAAATACGGCATGGATGGTCGGGTATAACTGGATAGACCAATTGTCATTGGAACGCACATCACTAAAACCAGAATACGTAGCCCATTTTTCTGTTCCGTTAAACGGAATATCTACGGTTAAATCATCAAACGAAGTAGCATACGTTCCGTTGGCCAGGTAATAATTTTCCTGCGCTATGCCAATGGCTTTAAGTAGCGGAAATATCGTAGCCGCGCGTGCTTTTTCCACCGCTTTTTGGTATTGCGGCAATGCGACTGCCGCCAAAATACCAATAATCAGAACTACTACCAACAATTCAATTAACGTAAATGCTTTGGCGTCTAAACGACTCAACAAACCACTTTTCTTTTGCATCTACACCCCTCCTCTAAACGGGCTTATATGCAAAATGTAGCAAAAAAAACAATGTCAAGTTTTATTTTTCCCCCTTGCCGGGGGCAGGCGTGAGGCCTCAAACCTCTGTTTGCGTTAGATATTATCTTCCATTAGACGGTTTTGCATGTTAGTCTGCTCCCGATTGTTACCCCGGCATGCCACAAAAACAGCGCACAAAAATTTTTTGTGCGCTGCATAAGGACCGAAAAATTTCGGTTATAAAAGGCCGCGGCTGGTAAGAATGCGGCGCAAGTCCTCGGGCGTGGTAAACAGAACGGTTTCAAAACCCAGGTCAGCCGCTTTAGAAATGTTGGCGGAATTATCATCAATAAACACGCAATTGGGCGCGCGCAGTTGGTAGCGTTCCAACAGGCGCGAGTAGATAACCGGGTCCGGCTTGACAAGTTTTTCTTCGCCGGAAACGACCATGCCGTCAAATTCTTCCAAAAATTTGTATTTTTTTCGGGCGATGGGAAACGTCTGCGCGGACCAGTTCGTCAACGCATACACCCGGTGACCGCGCGCTTTAAGCTCACGCAAGATTTGTACACTGCCGGAAATTTCGCTGCCAAGCATTTCATTCCAACGGGTGTAGTAAAAGTTAATGGCAAACGCATATTCGGGGTATTTTTTAGACAACAGTTCAATACCTTCTTCAAAACTCCGGCCCGCATCTTGTTGGGTGTTCCACTGCGAAGTACAAATATGCGTCAAAAACCATTCTGTTTCGGCTTCCGTAGCAAAAATTTTTCGGTATAAGTAGCGCGGATTCCAATCAATAAGTACGCCGCCCAAATCAAAAACAATATCTTTCATAAAAAACCTCCGGCAAAAAAATCCGGCTCCATTTATTGTAACACTTTTGCACCGAAGAAAAAAGCGATTTTAAACCACTATCCCCAAAGTCCCACCGAAGGGCTTGTTATGCAGATTTCCCCCCCATTTTAACCCGACAACAAACGTCTTATTTTCACCGGGCTAATAAATTTAGCATGACATATCAAAAAAAAAAACGATAATGATGGTAGCTGCGAATAAATCAAAAAAAGAACGCACCATGGCAGTGCCAAAATCCAGAATACCG
>JAKSPG010000075.1 GCA_024405075.1 Elusimicrobiaceae bacterium
GGCAAACATACAAAAAAGCGGCACAAACAGTTGGTTTGTGCCGCCCGTGCATCTACAATAGTTCCTTAAAACAGCAACGTTATCCCCCACACCAAAAACACGCTGAGTAGTACCAACGCAACACAAGCGGGCACGCCCGCGAGCAGCCACGCTCCTAACGCTTTGCCGTACGATACGTCATACGCCCGTTTCACGCCCCGCGTCAAGTAACCCAACTGCAAACCTAACACCAAAAGCAGCGCCAAAGGTGCGAACCAACCTAATTGTGCCGACGGAATGGCTGCCGCGATGAGCGCAAAAGCAATCAAAAGGCCTTTGATAAATCCGGCCGAGCCGACCAACACAAACAATTTAACGGGGGAGGTTTTCACGCGCATAAAATCTAAAAATAGCCCGCAAAAAGAAGCCACGAAACAGCCGGCCGTCAATTCCGCTGCGAATATTACCGCTATCTTAAAGAATAACGCCAATACGCTCGTGCCGCCGGACACGTTAAAAAACAGCACCCAGCTCAACGCCGCAGCAAAATAACCTACATACGCCTGTGTGAGCGAGCGTTCCTCCAGCAATTGTTGCAAAGCCTCCTCGGGGCGATTTACATAATTAAAGTAGGACTTAAGCAAATGCATAAAAAACCCTCTTAATGCACCCACAAATACGATACACTAGGTGTGGCCAACGCCTGCAACTCTTTGACAAGCGTGCGCGATTCCATGCTAGAGCCAAGCGAGAAAATAAATTCCCGGATACCGTCCCCACGTTGCGAAAGCACCTTGGGGTCTTTGAGGCCGGCTAATTCGCCCGCCAGCAAACGGGCTTCTTCTTCACCACCGAGTTTATCCACAAAACCCAAATTGTACGCCCGCTGGCCCGTAAATACGCGCCCATCGGTATATTCCAATAAATCTTCTTCTTTTACTTCCGGCCGGCCAGCTTTGACAGCGGCAAAAAATTGCGTGTACGTATCGTTGACCATATCTTGCAAAATGGCTTTTTCGGCCGTTGTCATCGGGCGGTAGGCAGAGCCGATATCTTTGTATTTTCCAGACGTAATCGGTATCATTTTCACACCGATTTTTTCAAACAATCCTTCCACGTTGCCCGTCTGCATAATTACCCCTACGGACCCGGTAATCGTGCCCGGCTCAGCTACGATTTTATCCGCCGCCATGGCAATATAAAACCCGCCGGATGCCGCTACATCTCTAAAAAGTGCCACTATTTTTTTGCCTTTTTGTTTCGCTTTTAATAGTTCTCCGTAAATGTTTTGCACGGACGCCACCGTCCCGCCGGGAGAATTAATATCCAGCACAATGGCTTTTACGTTTTTGTCTTCCGTGGCTTGGCGAATGCGCTTGGCAATCGCCGCCGCGCCCATCGGCCGCGCAAAAGGACTTGTGTTATTATCCTGCGCAATGACGCCGCGCACTTTAATCCACGCCAAACCGGGCTTGGAAGATTTCGCCAGTGAAGACACCAACACCGCCGTCCCCTCCTGCACGGGTGTTTCGGCTGTCTTCGGGCATTTGGCTACCGGGCGCACCGCTAAATACAGCCCGCAACAGGCCGATACCAAAAACACAAGCAGCAAAAGAAAACCCCACACACTGCGCGGCGTAAAAGTGGAGTGCGGCGGCGGAAGCGGACCTTCGTGGGAAGTAACCGGCTTGTCCGTGGAAACTCCCGCCGACTCATCTGCTTGCAGTTTCTTTTCCCACTGTTCTGTTGGCAAATGGGTGGACGTTTTGTCAAAATCGGAAAGATTTTCGTTTTTATTTTCAGCCATAATTCTCCTCGCTGTAAAAATATCATCTTAATTATAGCAATTAAATTGCTAAAATATGGGTACGTTCTTACGTATCAGGAGGCCGGCTTATGTTTAACGGCGTGTTTACTGCTTTAGCTACTCCCTTTTTATCTGACGGGAAAATAGACTTCCCCGCGCTGGCGCGCTTATTAGATGCCCAACTGGCGGCTGGGGTAAACGGCATCGTGCTTTTGGGAACAACGGCCGAAACCCCTACGCTATCAGCCGAAGAAAAGAAACAAATTTTGGATTTTTGCGTTCCGCGCTTGACAGGTAAGTGTAAAATTATCATCGGCACCGGGACGAACTGCACGTCGACTGCGGTAGCAAACACACGCACCGCCCTGGCCTACAAACCAGACGCCGTGCTGGTAGTTACACCGTATTACAACAAGCCCAATCCGTCTGGGCTTATCGCCCATTACAAAGCCATAGCGGCGGTGGGATTGCCGATTATTTTATACCACATCCCCGGACGAACGGGCTTAAAACTGCCGGCCCCGGTACTGGCGGAGTTACTACGCGAAGTACCGCAAATTGTGGGCATCAAAGAATCGGATTACGACCCGGCCCACGTGATGAACACGGCCGTTAACTACGCAGGGAAATTAGATTATTTATGCGGAAACGATGATTTGTTCCCACAATACTTATCCATTAATGCCGCCGGCATTATCAGCGCGGCAGCTAACGTGTTTGCACCGGCATTTGTGCAAATTCACCGTCTATTTAAGGAAGGGAAAACGAACGAGTCGTTTGCGCTTTTTGCACAGCTTTACCCGATTATCAAGGCGTGCTATGCCGAAACCAACCCCACCTGCATTAAATACATGTTGGCTAAACTGGGCTTTGGCACGGCGACGGTACGGCTGCCCTTGGGCCCGATTTCTGACGAGCATCAAACCCACATTGACGGACTTTTTAAAACCGTAGACCCGGCCTGGGTCTTGCATTGAGGTAGTTATGAAAACAGTAGGAATTATCGGAATTAACGGCATGGTCGGCCAAAAAATGCGGTCCGAACTGGACAAAATCAAATCCCCTTTTGAAGTAAAAACCTTTGGACGACACGACAACATCCCCGCGCTGGACATAGCCGTGCTGTGTACGGATAATCCCGTCAGCCGCCAACTGGCCGCGGACCTAAAAAACCGGGTGAAATTTATGGTGGATATGTCATCCGAGTTTCGCATGAGCGAAGGCGTGCCACTTGTCATCCCGGAAATTAACGCTCACGCTATCACAAAAGATACCCCCCTGATTGCTAGCCCCAACTGTACGACCACCGGACTAGTAATGAGTTTGGCCCCGTTAAAACCGCTGTATCGGTTTGAGGAAGTGTTTTTCTGCTCTTATCAAGCCATTAGCGGCGGCGGGAAAAAATTACTGGACGATTTCCACACTCCCGGCTCGTACTACGAAAAAAATTGCGTGCCGCTTATCGGCTCTTTACTGGAAAACGGACACACCAGCGAGGAACTAAAAGGCCTGTATGAAAGCCGCAAAATTTTGGAAATTCCGGACTTAAAAGTATACTGCCACACGGTACGCGTGGGCGTAGAGAACAGCCACTCACTGGGCGTTACGGTGCGGCTTAATAAATCGGCCGATTTGCAAAAAATCAAAGAGGCGTGGAATCAATTCCCGCATTTACAATATAACGAAAAAGTCATCACACCCAAAGAAGCCAGCGGCCAAGAAACCACCTTTATCTGCCGCCTGCGCAAAGACGTAGAGGACGAAAACGTCATCCACTATTTCATCACGTTTGATAACCTGCTTAAGGGCGCGGCCATGAACGGGCGGCAAATTGTAGAATTATTACTGGAGCATTTTGTATGACAACCCCCGCAGCTAAAAAAGTATTGATTAACGGTGCACACGGCAAAATGGGCCGCGCGCTGATCCGGTTGATACAAGAACAACCACAACTAGGTTTAACCGTGGCCGCCACGCGTAGCGCGGGCGAAAATGTATCAGCCGACTTTGATATCATCATTGATTTTTCCACGCCGCAGGGCGCGCAGGAAGCCTTTGCGCTGGCTAAACAGCACCGCAAACCGTTTTTGACGGGAACTACCAACCTGCCGGAAATGTTTTTATTCCAAATGCAACAGGAAGAAAAAATCCCTGTGTTCTTTGCGCCGAACGTCAGTTTAAGCGTGTATTTTTTTACGGAACTCGCCCGCTACGCGGCACAAATGTATAAAGGGTATGACGTGCACTTGCACGAAATTCACCACGTTCATAAAAAAGATGCCCCCAGCGGCACTGCTAAAAAATTAGCCGATGCCGTCAACCTCCCCTCCCAACAAGTAACGTATGAACGCGTGGGGGAAACGGTGGGCACGCACGAAGTAAAATTCACTTCCCCTTTGGATGAAATCACCCTCACGCACTGCGCCCTCAACCGCGATTTGTTTGCACAATCGGCCTTGGAAATTGCGATTTGGTTAGTCACGTGCCCGAAGGGATTTTATACGATGTCGGACTATGCAAAATTTAAATTAAAGGAACATAAAAAATGAAAATTCATTTTATAGGAATTGGCGGTGTAGGCATGAGCGCTTTGGCGCAACTG
This sequence comes from Elusimicrobiaceae bacterium, assembly GCA_024405075.1. Classification (GTDB taxonomy): domain Bacteria; phylum Elusimicrobiota; class Elusimicrobia; order Elusimicrobiales; family Elusimicrobiaceae; genus Avelusimicrobium. The sequence goes on from JAKSPG010000075.1 coordinate 4,389, forward strand.
CACGCCATGGGACAAGACGAAGTAACCGGCTCGGACCGGCTAATCAGCAAAGGATACACCGATATGGCTTTGTGGGACTACCTGCAAAAGCTGGGGGTTAAATTATTCCCGCAGGACGGCAGCGGTATTGATGAAAAAACCGAACTTGTGATTTTATCTTCCGCAATAGAGGACGATAACCCGGAACTCCAAAAAGCGCGTGCTTTGAACATTCCCACCATGCACCGCTCGGAGTTGCTTGCCAAACACGTGGCGGCCCACCGCACGATTGCCGTTTCCGGCACCAGCGGAAAAAGCACGACAACCGCCATGGTGTACGACATTTTGGCTTTTGCCGGATTGCAACCGTCGGTTATTACCGGGGCGGCGATTTTGTCGCTGCAAAAAGAGCAAGGCGTTTTTGGCAACGTTTACAAAGGACACTCCGATTTACTCGTCATTGAAGCCGACGAGAGCGACGGCTCTATCGTCAAATACAAACCCTATTTGGGATTATGCTTGAACTTACAAAAAGACCATAAAGAAATTGAAATCTTACAAGGATACTTTAAAGAATTTGTATCGCATTGTAAGACGGCCATTGTCAATGCCGAAGAACCGAATTTGCAAGCAATTGCCCCGGGTGCTAAAACATTTGGGCTTTCGTATGGGGACGTACATCCGACCGAAATTAAAACGGACGGTTTCGGCTCGGATTTTACTATCCAAGGCGTTCCGTTTCGCCTGCAAGTACCCGGGCTTCACAACGTAGCTAACGCCACGGCCGCCGTAGCCGCTGCCTTGCAACTGGGGGTAGATTTGGAAACGTGCGCCAAAGCCCTGCATAAATTCCAGGGCATTGCCAGGCGCTTTGCGAGTATCGGCAGTTACGATAAAATTGAAGTGGTGGACGACTTTGCACACAATCCGCACAAACTGGCAGCCACGATTGCCGCGGCGCACTTACGCGGTAAACGGGTGTTAGCGTTTTATCAGCCGCACGCATTTACGTCTATTAAACTATTAACAAACGAATTTGTGGAAAGTTTTGCACGCTCTATCGGCCCCAACGACCACCTGTGGCTAACGGAAGTGTATTATCCGGGTGGAACTATTCCGCAAGGAGTGTCTTGCCGTGCAGTATATGAAGGATTAAAAGCGCGCGGTGTAAATGTAAGCTATGACGGTTGCCGCGAACATTTGTTGGCCGAAATGGCCGCCGCCGCTCAACCGGGCGATATTTTGCTGGTACTCGGCGCGCGCGACCCGACACTAACCGACTTCGCCCGCAAGTTGTTAACCGCCTTAAAAGAACGACCCGCCGCTTGCGGTTGCAAAAATTGTATGCTGGGCAATTGTTGTATGGCGTATAGTAAATAAGTGTTTTTTTCACAAGAAAAACCCCCGGTGCAAAACCCGGGGGTTTTTTTGTATACGGAAAAATCGTTAGAAAGAATAGCTCGTGTACTGTTCGTTTCCTGTGCCGGTCTTTTTCCCGGTCATTGCTTGGCATAACACATTCGCGCGGACGTTGCCTTTTGGCGTCGCACGACAAGAATGAGCCGAAGAATTATACAACGAAAAATACCACGCCCAGGCCGTGGCTCCCAATTTTATTGCACAAGCGCTATAGGCACTGGCGCCATCGCCATAAAGCCAACAATATCCCCATTTATAAAAATAATATTCGGTTTGCGCGTTATCTTGCCGAGTCTCGGTCGGGGTGGGCATATCTATGTCCAATTCCTCAAATCGTCCGGCATACACCCCGTTTGCCAAATAGTACCGCTGTTGCGCCTGCCAAATGTTTTTGTCTAACGTCATAGCTTGCATATAACGCGCTTTATCCGTAGCTTTTTGATATTGCGGCAAGGCCACCGCCGCCAAAATTCCAATAATCAAAACCACTACCAATAATTCAATTAACGTAAATGCTTTTACGTCTAAACGGCCCA
>JAKSPG010000076.1 GCA_024405075.1 Elusimicrobiaceae bacterium
ACCAGTTTGCCTTCGCTGGCACGATATTTTTTGAGTCCGCCGTAGTGACGCTCTTGCGCGTAAGCGGAACTCATTCCGTAGAATTTTTTAAATTGTTTTTCCACCAAAGCCATTTCACAATGGTTATCGTCTACCAAATTGACTTCACCGGTTTGGAAAATTTTAGTTGTCATTTCGCCGCCGCTTTCAGCATGCCCGGCCAGCATGCCGCCCAGCATCACAAAATCGGCCCCGGCGCAAAAACTTTTGCACACATCCCCGGGAACGGTGCATCCGCCGGCGGCACAAATCATACCGCCGACACCATGCGCGGCGTCGGCACATTCTATCACCGTTGAAAATTGCGGGCGGCCCACCCCGGTCAGTTTGCGCGTGGTGCATACGGAACCCGGGCCAATACCCACTTTTACAATATCCACCCCGTTTAAAATTAGGTCTTCGCACATATCGCCCGTTACGACGTTACCGGCCAAAATTAAGGTTTTGGGCCAAGCCGCACGCACTTTATGCACAAAATTAAGCAGGTAGGGAGAATAGCCGTTGGCTACATCAATGCAGATGTTGGCTACTAATTTGGTTTTAAGAATTTGCGTCAGTTTTGCGTAGTCTGCTTCCGACACACCGGTACTGATAAAAATCAAATCGTTGGAACCAAATTCTTTTTTGTTTTTTCGCAGGAAACGAATCATGTCTTCTGCCTTGTAATGTTTGTGAAGGGCACAAAACAGATGCTCTTTTTGCATGGCTTGGGCAATTTCAAATGTTCCCGTGGTAAACATGTTGGAAGCCATAATCCCGGTAGCCGTAATAGTACGCGGACACCATCTAAATGTATATTCGCGCAATACGTCCACTTCCGAACGGGACGCCAACGTAGAACGTTTGGGCCGCAACAGCACATCGCAATAGTCCAGTTGAATATCGTCGTAAATTCGCATAATTCCTCCGCCAACCTTTGCGCCCGGACAAGCGCACAAAAAAGTACCCCCAATAGGAATCGAACCTATATCCCCTGCTTAGAAGGCAGATGCTCTATCCATTGAGCTATGGGGGCATGACATCCGTTGTTTTTTATATTCTATCAAAAAATTGCTATTTATTCAAAATCTATCTTGTTTCCCTTTCAAGACATTTATTACAATTAGAGTAGAGAGTTTTCAATTTGCGGAGGTAATATGAAAGTACTTATTTTGGCCGGTGGCCTGGGCTCGCGCCTGAGCGAAGAAACCGTATTGAAACCCAAACCGATGGTAGAGATCGGCGGGTATCCCATTTTGTGGCACATTATGAAAATCTATTCCCACTACGGTTTTAACGATTTTATTATTCTGACAGGTTATAAGTCTCACGTAATTAAGGAGTATTTTGTCAATTACTACCAACAGTATTCCGATATTACCGTGGACATGGTAAACAACTCCGTTACCGTCCATAAAACCCGCCAGGAGCCGTGGAAAGTAACCATGCTTTATACCGGCAAAGATACGATGACAGGCGGACGCATTAAAAAGGCAACTCCCTACATTAACAACGAGCCGTTCCTGCTTACCTATGGGGACGGTGTGAGCGACGTAGATATTGCTTCCCTCATTAAAGACCACCGCGCCGCAGGTAAACTAATTACTATGACAGCCGTTAAACCGTCGGGCCGCTTTGGAGCGTTATCTATTGACGGCAACAATACCATTACCTCTTTTATAGAAAAACCAAAAGGGGACGGCTCGTGGATCAACGGCGGTTTTTTCGTCTGCGAGCCGCAAGTCATGGATTATATTGACGAGGGAGATGACGTCATTTTTGAACGTACGCCACTTGAAAAATTAGCCAAGGCAGGGCAACTCCACGCCTATAAACATGACGGTTTTTGGCAACCCATGGATACTTTACGTGATAAAATACAATTGACCGATTTGTGGCACAGCGGTAAAGCACCGTGGAAGAAATGGGAGAACTAACCATGTTCCAACAAACCTACAAGGGCAAACGTGTTTTGGTAACCGGACACACCGGCTTTAAAGGCGGCTGGCTTGTACTATGGTTAAAAGAAATGGGCGCGGAAGTATGCGGCTATGCACTGGCTCCTAACACAAAACCGAATCTGTTTGAAACCGCTCACGTAGGTGACAGAATCAAATCTGTTACCGGCGACCTGCGCGACCGCACTTTACTTAACAAAACCTTCCAAGATTTTCACCCGGAAATTGTATTTCACTTGGCGGCCCAGCCGTTGGTGCGCTTGTCATACGCAGAGCCGGTACTTACTTATGAAACCAACGTTATGGGTACGCTTAATACGTTGGAAGCAGCCCGTACTTGTGGCAGCGTAAAGGCGTTTGTCAACATTACAACCGATAAATGCTACGAAAATAAAGAAGTATCCCGCGGCTACAAAGAAGATGAGCCCATGGGCGGATACGATATGTATTCTTCCTCCAAAGGTTGTGTGGAAATTTTATCTGCTTCCTACCGCCGTTCATTTTTGCAAGAGGACGGCTATGCCCTGGCCACCGCTCGGGCCGGTAATGTAATCGGTGGGGGAGATTGGGCACTGGATCGTCTAATCCCCGATTGTGTACGCAGTATTGAAGCAGGACAAGAAATTGAAATCCGTAGTCCCGCAGCAACGCGGCCCTGGCAACACGTGTTGGAGCCGCTATCGGGTTATTTATTGTTGGGGCATTTACTCTATACGCAAGGGAAAAAATATGCGGAAGGGTTCAATTTAGGCCCCAAATCGGACAGCGTACTTACCGTAGCGGACGTAGCTCAACAAGTGGTCAAAGATTACGGCAAAGGTTGCGTAAAAGTACATAAACGCGATAATTTACACGAAGCGAATTTGCTCATGTTAGATATTACCAAAGCGGCCCACGTATTGGGCTGGACGCCCACGTATACCGCCCAACAAGCCATTGCCAAAACCGTAGATTGGTATAAGAAATTTTATGAAGGCGGGCAGGATATGCACGCATTTACATTGCAACAAATTCACGAATACGAAGAGAAAATCACATGGAAAAAGAATTAAGACAGGCCGTTAAAGAAGCCGCCAGCAATTATTACCGCCATGTTTTTGGTGGGAAAAAAGAGTGGAAATACATTCCGCCGTCCGGTAAATTGTTGGACGAAAGCGATTTGCTTAACATGATTGACGCCAGCCTGGATATGTGGCTGACCGCGGGTCGTTTCAATGACCAGTTTGAAAAAGATTTTGCCCAATTTTTGGGCGTTAAATTTGTGCTGTCTACCAATTCCGGCTCGTCAGCTAATTTACTGGCACTTTCCGCATTGACCTCGCATAAACTCGGCGACAGACGCCTAAAAAAAGGCGACGAAGTCATCACAGTAGCCGCCGGGTTTCCCACCACCGTCAATCCCATTATCCAGCATGGGCTGGTCCCCGTATTTGTGGATTGTGAAATCGGCACCTATAACATCAACGCTTCCAAAATAGAAGAGGCCCTTTCTCCCAAGACCAAAGCTATTTTTATCGCCCATACATTAGGGAATATGTTTGATATGGACGAAATTTTGGCAATTTGTCAAAAACATAATCTGTGGCTGATTGAAGATTCCTGCGATGCCCTGGGTGCTACCTGGAACGGTAAAAAAGCCGGCACTATCGGACACATCGGCACATATAGTTTTTATCCGGCCCACCATTTAACTATGGGAGAAGGCGGAGCTGTAGTAACCAGCGACCCGCAACTCTACCGCATTATTTTATCGTTTCGCGATTGGGGACGCGATTGCTGGTGTAAACCGGGAACAGATAACACTTGCAAAAACCGTTTCAACATGAAGTTAGGCAACTTGCCTTTCGGTTATGATCATAAATATACTTATTCCCACGTTGGGTTTAATTTGAAGATTACCGATTGGCAAGCCGCGTTGGGGGTTAGCCAAATTAAAAAACTCCCGGCGTATATCCAAAAACGTACCGAAAATGCGGCTTACTTAACCAAAGCCCTGGCAGATTTACAGGATTATCTGATTTTGCCCAGCATCAACAATGATGTAAAACCTTCGTGGTTTGGGTATTTGATTTCCGTTAAAGAAGAGTCCCCATTTACCAAACAGCAACTGGTGGAATATTTGGAAGAAAATGGCATCGGCACCCGTCAACTTTTTGCGGGAAACCTCTTGCGCCAGCCCATGATGGTGGAAAACGAGATTTCATTGCGTATTGCCAATTCGCCACTGTTAAAATCGTGTGAATTAACGGAAAAAGAATACGCGTTACTCCCTAATACCGATTTTATTATGAATAATACGTTCTGGGTAGGTACGTTCCCGGCTCTTGGCGAAAACGAACTGGCCAGGACCGCTAAAACCATTCACGATTTTGTAAACGAGAAAACAAAAAATGCGTAAAAAGATATTACTTACCGGCGGGAACGGATTTATCGGAAAAAACATCCGAGAGAGTTTCCTATCGGAAAAATATGATATTACCGCTCCGCGCAGTTTTGAGTTAAATTTGGCCGATACACAAGCTGTGGACGAATTTTTCCGCACCCGTTCGTTTGATGCGCCACCAAACCCGGACACCGAAACGCCAAAGACCCCACAAATTTGTTTTACACCAATGTACGCATGTTCGAAAATTTAGCGCGCCACACGGATAAGTTTGGCAAGCTCATTAATTTTGGTAGCGGGGCTGTTTATGATATTGCCGCCGATAACCGCCTGGTAACAGAAGAACAAATCGGCCAACATTGCGGGAAAGACGACCACAGCTTTTGTAAATACGTCGTACATAAACGAATAGAAGCATTACCAAATGTCATTGACTTAAATATCTTTGGTATTTTTGGCAAGTATGAAGATTGGGAAATCCGCTTTATTTCCAATGCTATTTGCAAAACATTATTTGGCTTGCCGATTACACTTCGCCAAAACCGTCGGTTTAGTTACTTATATGTAAACGATTTGATGCCGATATTGGATTACTTTATTGAGCATGATGCAAAGTATAAAAGCTACAATATAACACCGGATGAAGAAACAGAACTGTTGAATGCTGCCCAAACCGTACAGCGTTTGGGGGGAAATACAAATGAGATCCGCGTCGCCGCGCCCGGGTATGGCCTAAATTATTCCGGAAGCAATGCCCGGCTGAAGGCAGAGATTAAAAATTTGCAGTTTACCCCGCTTAAAAAAGCAGTTGAAGAGTTGTTTATGTATTACCAAGAAAATCAGTCCTGGTTAAATAAAAATTTACTACAACAGGATAAGTGAAAGGAGCGTATATGAACTTACTGGAACGCAAGATGTTAGATACGTTAAAAGATTTAAGAGAAAACCACCACGTCATTGGTATCAAGGCAGAATTTGAAGCTGAAGGCACCCGCATGGAAGAAGCATTGCGCCTAAAAGAAGTTGTTACCAAAGCAGGATTAGATCTATTTATTAAAATCGGCGGTTGCGAAGCAATTAAGGATATGTTTGACGCACGCACCATCGGTGTAAAGGGTATTGTCGGCCCCATGATTGAAACCGATTACGCCATGACAAAATATGTCAAAGCGACCCACTTTGTATTTCCGAAAGAAGAACGCGAAGAGATGGAATTTCTAATTAACGTGGAGACAAAAACCGGTGTAGCGCATTTGGACGCCATGATTGCCCGACCGGAGTTTAAAGAAATCACTGGCGTTGTGCTCGGCCGCGTGGATATGACGGGCAGTATGGGTCTTACCCGCGAAGACATTAACTCTGAAGCGATTTTTAATATTGCTCATGCGATTAGTGAAAAAACCTACAAAGCCGGTAAAAAAATGATTATCGGCGGAGGGGTATCGGCCCACTCGTTGCCGTTCTTCAAGCGTTTACCCGCCGGTGCGCTTACACGCTTTGAAACACGCAAAATTATTTTTGATGCTCAAACAGCCTTGCAAGATTCCCACGCCGATAAGGGAATTTTAAAAGCGGTAGGATTTGAACTCATGTGGCTGAAAAACAAACGCGATTTTTACGGAATGATTTTCAAAGAAGATGCTGCCCGCATTGAAATGCTGGAAGCCCGTTATAAAAAACTTATTGAAGAAGCTGGTGGACGCTTAGACTAATTATGAGGATAAAACTGTCCGATTATTTAGTTAAAAAATTGGAATCTTACGGCGTACGCCACGTGTTTATGGTAACGGGCGGCGGCGCCATGCATTTGGATGACAGCTTCGGGCAAAGTAAAAAAATTAAACGTATTTTCAATCACCATGAGCAAGGTTCTGCTATTGCCGCCGAAGGCTATGCACGCACCCTCCAGCAATTAGCAGTTGCGTGTGTGACCACCGG
>JAKSPG010000077.1 GCA_024405075.1 Elusimicrobiaceae bacterium
AAAAAGGATTTACCCTTATTGAATTGTTGGTCGTTGTTCTTATCATCGGCATCCTGGCGGCGGTAGCTTTGCCGCAATATCAAAAAGCGGTATGGAAAAGCCGCAACGCAAATTTAAAACAACTTGTCCGTGCCGTAGCACAGGCCGAACAGGCATATTATATGGCTAATGGCAAATACGCCGCTAACTTTGACGAGCTGGATATTGATTTGCCACTTACCCCGGTTACAACAACGGCTGACGGATATTATGGAGCATGTGGCACCAACGTAAGAGGCACGGACGCAGCACGACAGGGGAAAAACTTTTATATGGCCTTAAATTCAACAGATGCCGCCATGTCAGGCGTAGCTGCAGTAGCTTACTGGGACAACGGCCCCTACAAATGCGCCGGCTTTTCTATAAGCGCTTCAAGCAATACTCTCCAGTGCCGCGAACGGACAAATACCAACAAATACACCGCGGGAGAGGGAGCTTTTTGCGAAAAAATAGAACAAGGGACACTTGTCACAACTAGTGACTCCTGGCGCAGCTACTCTCTACCTTAATTTTCTTTCCACCCTCCGCCGAGGGCTTTGCATAAGTTTGCCACTGCCGATAATTCATTTTGGCGCGCGGTGGCCAGATTCATCTCGGCCGAGAGTAAATTTTCTTCCACATTAAGCAAATCCGTCACGCCGATGAGTCCCGCATCTTCCTGTTTTTTAGTCAGTTCATAGCTGCGTTGCATGGCTTGCGTTTGCGCCAGGTATGAATCAAAAATTTCGCGGTCAATGCGGCTGGCCGCCAGCGCATCGTACGCTTCTTTAAATGCCGTTTCCACCGTTTTGGTGTATTCGGCCAGCTGCTCGCGGTAAACGGCTTCGGCCTTTTTATTTCGTGCGCGGATTTTTCCTCCTTCAAAAATGGGAGCGAGCGCTTCCCCCGCTATACTCCACACACCCGAACCGCCCGCAAACAAATCGGCCAGCGCACTACTTGCGTATCCGGCGGCCCCGGTAAGCGAAATATCCGGGAAGTACGCCGCGCGCGCCGCGCCGATATCGGCATTAGCGGCGATAAGCTGTTCTTCGGCCTGGCGGATATCCGGGCGGCGTTCCAACAAATCAGACGGTAAGTCGGCCGGCACATCCGGCACCAAATTTAGCTCATCTAGTGTTTTTCCGCGCGGAATACTGCGCGTAATGATGTCCCGCGGCGATTCCCCCAACAACACTGCCATGGCTGTTTGCACCTGTTCACGCTGCAACGTCATCTGTTGCAGTTGGGCTTGCACACTGTCTTTATCGGCTTGTACGCGCTGCCAGTCGGTTTCCGTACAATACCCGGCATTGTAGCGCGCCTGATAAATGCGCACGTTCTCTTCCCGGGCTTGCAAGGTGCGCTGTAAGATTTCCAACTGTTTATCCAACATACGTAACATAAAATACTGGTTGGCCACCTCTGCCGTAAGCGTCAAACGCACCGTGTCGCGCGCGGCCTGGCTGGCTAATAACCGCGCCCGTGCCGCCTGCGATAAACGGCGGTATTTCCCCCATAAATCTAACTCAAACGAAGCCGAGACGCCCGCCGTGCTGGTACTTTGCCCGGAGCCGACGTTATTGCCCTGCCGCCCGCTTTGCGCAGAAGCCGAAAGCGAGGGCAGCTGATCCGCGCGTGCGATGGCCAAATCGGCCCGCGCTTCGTCCACCCGCGCCATGGCGGCACGTAAGTCTTGGTTATATGTAAGTGCCGTCTGCTCCAAACTATCCAGTACCGAGTCATCAAACACATTCCACCACTTGGCCGAAGTAAAAATGCCAAACTGGTCTGCGTTTTTCCCCTCAGGCAGTGCCAAATCCGGCCGTTTGTAAGTAGGCCCTAACATACACCCGCACAGCCCGGCCGTTACGAGGGTTATGCTTATTTTTCTAAAATTCATTTATTTTCCTCCGTCGTATGTTTAATTGTCCCGTTTGAACCGCTTAACCAACAGAAAAACAACGGAATGAATAAGGGTGCTACTCCCGTAGCCGCCAGCATCCCAAACACCACAGCTGTACCTATGGAATGGCGGCTGGCCGCACCTGCGCCGCTGTAGTGGTACGATAGTTGGAAGATTTTAACAATTCCGGGTCATCTTTATCGCCCATGGTAATTGTACCGTCGCGGTAGCCCTGCACCAACTTTTCAAACTGACTACCCGGCATGGAAAAATTGATATACAGCGGGTCAATTTGCACCAGCGTGGTCAGCAGGCCGCTTTCCCCCGAGGGAGAAATCAAACTACCCACGGTTTGATTTTCCGGCCCCGCGATGCCGGAAATCGGCGCTGTTACCTTGGTGTAGCCCAAATTAATTTGCGCATCTTGTACGCCGGCCTGCGCTACTTGTACGTTGGCTTGGGCCGTTTCGTAAGCGGAAAGTGCGTTGTCGTAATCTTGCGGGCTGACGGCTCCTTCTGCCAGGAGCGTCTTCATACGCTAGTACGAACGCTGCGTACGTTTGACATCGGCCTGCGCCTGTGAAAGCGTGCCACAGGCTTTTTCCAACTCCACTTTGTACTCTTTATCATCTATTTGAAATAACTGCGTCCCCGCGGATACAAATTCACCCTCATCGTACAGCCGCGCCTGCAGAATACCGCCCACCTGCGCGCGGATTTGTACATCCAGCGAACCGGATACCTGCGCCGGATATTCCATGCGCCAGGGATAATCTTGCTGTAATACCTGTAATACCTGTATTACATTGACACTGGGCGCTTGAACAACCGCCGGCTTTTTATCCCGGCAACCGGCTAACACCAGTATAACTACTGTCCCCACATACAAAATACGTTTCATATCGCTCCTTTTACTGTGTAAGTTATTTTCTTCATTGTAGAACAGTTGGCGCAAACGCCCCGGACGTTTTTTGTACTAGAAAAATTTTAACGGGGACAATTCGCCCAAAAACTTTTATAATACAAGCATATGCACTACATACTGGTTGGTATATGTTTGCTGGCCCTAGCCGGGCCACTGGCCGCACAAGAGGAACCGGAAATTGTAATTGAATTAACCGGCACGCCCGACGTTGGCCGCTCCTCAAATGGCCTAAATATATGGGATAAAAACGCCCAGGAACTAACTAAACAATTGGCCGGGAAAACACGCGAACAAGCCCTCTATTTAATCACCAGCGTTTCCACCAAGGATGCCCATATACAAGCGGCCGATAAAACCCGCTACCGCTTCGTCCAGTACGGCCGAGAGGGCGGCTACCGCAAGCTATTGTTCCGCGCGAAGGAACCCCAAACTTTTGTTGCCTGTGCCACTAACACGCAAGAAGCATTGGAATTATCCACACGTTACCAGGTAAACCTAGGCATAACGGAAAGTGAATTTTTAGAAACGTATGCCCAACAAGCTTCCTCCGTCTTTTTACCCGGCAGGAACGGACAAGCACTCTATCAAGTAAACACGCCCGGGCAGGAACCCCGGTTTTTCCTCTTTGAGCGAAATCTTTTTTTGCGTGAATTAAACAAAACACAGGTAGAGGAACTACTTAAAACCCCGCCACAAGCAACCAATAAAAAAACTACACCGGCAAAAACCCAAAAACCAACGGTCCGTAAAGCCCTGCTCCAAGGCGGCACTGTAACGGACCAAATGTATATGCCGCGCGTGACGGGCGGCCCTTTTTGGCAACAGCTTCACACCCCGAACAACGAACGCCCGGCTGCCCCCTAAAGCCGGGCTACGGTTATGGCAAATTATGCTAGAATATAGGAAAGCTATGAACACACAGGATAACAAAGCTATTTTTTTCAAACGGGAAGCTTTAAAGAAGGTAGTAGAAGTATTTGACCAAGGCAACCTGGAAACGAAAGCTTACCGCATCCCTTTTGATGTACTTCCGCAAGATTCCACTTCCGGCGTGCGCTGTTGTATTTATAAAGAACGGGCGGTTTTCCGCGCGCGCACACTGGCCGCGTTAGGCGGCAGTTTGGAGACGGACGACGAGGCCACCTCGCTAAATGATTACGCAAAAGCGGCCCTGGCCCGCAAATCCCCGGCCGAAAATACACTTACCGTATTGGATATTGCTTGCAAAGCGTGCGTGAAAGCGCGCCATATCGTTACAGAAGCATGCCAAGGTTGTTTGGCACGTCATTGTCAGGCGGCGTGTAAGTTCGGGGCAATTTCCATCGCACCTGAAAACGGACGCTCCAAAATTGATCCGAACAAATGCAAAAATTGCGGCCAGTGCCAAGCGTCGTGCCCGTACAACGCCATTACATACGTGCCCGTTCCGTGCGAGCAAGCTTGCCCGGTAGACGCTATTCATAAAGACAACGACGGCTTTGCCCACATCAATTTTGATAAATGTATTTCCTGCGGCAAATGTATGAACGCGTGCCCGTTCGGGGCCGTTATGGAACGCAGCCAGCTCATTGACGTTTTACGTGCGATTAAAGGGCCGCAAAAAGTATGCGCCATGATTGCACCGTCTATCGTCGGGCAATTGAAAGGAACGTTGCCGCAAGTAGTAACCGCGTTGAAAAAGGCCGGTTTTGATAAAGTAACGGAAGTTTCGCTCGGGGCCGACATTACCACCGCGAACGAAGCGCGCGAACTGGTGGAACGGTTGGAAAAAGGCGCCCGGTTTATGACGACTTCTTGCTGTGCGGCCTGGGTACAAGCTGTCAAGAAACATTTGCCTGCACTCAAAGAATTTATTTCAGACGCAAAAACGCCCGCCGGTTACACCGCGGAAATTGAAAAAGCCAACGGCTTTACCACCGTATTTATCGGCCCGTGTGCGTCCAAGCGTTTGGAAGGACGCGAAGACCCGAACATTGATTTTGTCCTTACGTTTGAAGAAATTGACGCGCTCTTGCGCGCGCGCAATATTACGCCTTCCCAATGCGAGCAAACCCCCTTGCAAAGTAACATTTCGGCCGAAGGCCGTTACTACGGCGTAACGGGCGGGGTGGCTCAAGCGGTGGAAAATGCACTGGCGGGTAGGTTGCAATTCAAAAAACAGACCCTCAACGGGTTAGATAAAAAAGCCATGCTCATGCTCAACGCCTACGCGCAAGGCAAAGCCATTGATTTCCAGCTCTTGGAAGTGATGAGCTGCAAGGGCGGTTGTATCGGCGGGCCGTGCACCGTTAAAACGCAGGCACAAGTGATTGGGGAAATTAAAAAGTTTGTAGAACAAAGCCCCAAAATAAAACCTGTGTTTGAAAAAAAGAAATAAAAAATGGTTTTACCAATTATCCCGCTCTTGTTACAGAGCGGGATATCTTTATTTACTTATATAATACCGCGTACCACCCGAGGTAATCCCTTGCGGAATGGGATCCCCCATACTTTTACATACTTGATCGTATTGAGGACTTCCTGTACGAGCAAAACAATACATAATACCGGCCCATTCGGGCACATCATCCCGATGGTCAAAAATGCTAACAACCGCAAGCTTCCAATTATCGTATCCGGCTTCTACCTTGGGGATATTGTTGTCCGCCATTAACTGGCACGTCCAATCTGGCGGACAAGAACCTTCCACCGCCAAACTGTCCATATCGGCAGTATATTCTCCATTCGCCAAATAGTACACTTCTTCAGCTTCTTTAACAGCTTTTAAGTAGGCAACCACTTGCATTACCCGGCTTTTGAGTACGGCTTTGCGGTACTGTGGCAACGCCACCGCCGCCAAAATACCGATAATTAATACGACTATCAATAATTCAATTAACGTAAAAGCTTTAACGTCTAAACGGCCCAACAAACACTTTTTCTTTTTCCATACGTATCCCCCTAGATGAGAGTATAATTGCATGGTATCAAAAAAAAAAACGATGTCAAGCTTTATTTTTTCATACAGCAAAAGAAAACCCGAAACGCTCTGTTTCGGGTTTTGTACAAAAATATACCAACTGGCTATCTGCCGGTTACGACTGTGCAAACCTCGGAATAAATCGCATAGCTTTTGATATCCCGGTCAATGCTGGCCACCTGGGTAATTTTGCCGTTCTTTTTAGCGGCTTCCACCGACATATCACCCTGGATGAGCAACCCCAACACGTTGGTTGCGCACGCGCGGCCGACTTTATTGCCCGGGGCGTTGGTTGCCAAAATAGGTTGTTGGGTTTGGGCGAATAAGGCCGTACCCACGTAGGTAGGCGGCGTAGCGCAAGCGGCCAACATCAATGCAGCGGCAGATAAAAACATTAATTTTTTCACTCAAAAACTCCTTATATAAAGTAATACGACACCATTACTATAACATATTTTTCCC
>JAKSPG010000078.1 GCA_024405075.1 Elusimicrobiaceae bacterium
TAAGTACTTCCTCCTGTTTAATTTTTATTACTACACTTTTATTAAAACTCTTTAGGAAACAAATTGCAAGATGTTTTACAAGTTATACTTGACATTGTTTTTCTAAATTTGTTATCTTGCACGCGTTTAGGACGTGATTTTTGATTTTGCCCGTCGTCCGACGAGAAAACAATTGCAACGACCAACACGGCCCATCTCCCCAAAGACTAACGTGCCCGCTTTTTCTCGTCATCCCGCAGTGTTTTTGTGCGGGATATAGAAAAAGCGGGCGCGTGGGCGTAAGCCCGTCAGACTAACTTTGCGAAACATTATATGATTTTCCAAATTCGTTCCAAGTTGCGCGGGCTAGTTGCCCGCATAGGCGTTGGGTTGGCGGACAAAAACAAACACACGCAAAAGTTGGTTTACTTTTGCGTGTGTTGCGTTATACGAAAGATAACAAGGCCGTTTATCTTTTAGTTCCAAAGCGCAAGCTTGGTAACTTTATCCATCCGCCGCACTTTCGGTTCGCCTACAATTTCCTGCACGTATGCTTCGCACACGTGGATTTTAGTCCCCGGCAGCAAATGCCCGCCAACCAGATTATACTCGTTATCAGCCAACGTCACATGCGCATGGACCATAGGGCGGTTATCTTGAATAGAAATGTTGCCTGTTAAGTTCAATAGTTCCAGCGGCGTATTGATAATTTTTTTATCGTATTTCTTTTTGGCTTGGTCGTAATAACCAATCGTTGCGTTCGCCACGCAACCTACCACGCTGACTACACCGCACTTGACTTGGTTATCGTGGCAAAAATCCGCCAACGATTCTAACAAATCCTTCCCCTTTGGAAGTTTAAAAAGATACGTCCGTCCTGTTAAATAAGGTTTTTCTTCTGCCATGTTAATTCCTCCCAACGCTCAGCGCCAATGAGCTTTCTTTTGTTTTAAATCTTTTACATACGCCTTAAGTGCCGCTAACAGATCCGCGCCCGAAAGCCCGGCCTCCTCATACACTTTAGCGGCGGTCGCACTTCCTAAAAATACGCCTTTTCGGTGCGGATAGCATGTATGGCGGCGGCCCGCTTGGCTCAGTAGCCAGGCGTCCATCGTCGGCAATGTAAAATCGGTAATCCCCATAGCCGTTTGACGAAGCGTTAGCGGCAGGAGTTTTTCCTGCGTGATTGGTGGCAACGCTTCAAACAACTCACGACTGGTGATGTATACAATATTTAAATTGAGTTTATGTTTGGCCAAAACGGGCAAAATTTGTTCTGCCACAATCCGGCCCACTCCCGCCCCCTGCACCAGAACTGTTCCGTCGGCCTTTCCTTTGGCACGGTGCATGTAATACAGTCCGTTCACCGCCTGCTGGGCCGGGTCCATCCCCAGGGCTTTACGATCCGCAAACGCCGCAGACGGCCGTGCCACAAACGGCGCAAACACCGCCGGACGCAGCGAAAGTGCCTTCGTAACCAGCGGCCAAATTTCATCCACTTCCATCGGCGTAACCGTAATACACGCACCTTGCGGGAACTTATCCTGTAGTAACTGCAACGCTTGCGGGTCGGCGTGCGTAGGGCCGTCCTCGCCGGTAGGCAAACTGGCGTGGCCGTTAAATAAGATGAGCGTATTCGGGTCTAAACCTGCTTCGCGCGCCGCCTGCACACCAATTGCGTGCAAACGTGCGGCCACGTGTTCAAAGGCCACAAACGCGCCGTACGACGCACTAACTCCCATGTGTTTACCAAAAGCCGAAATTCCGCTGCAAATAGCAGCCATGCCGTCCTCGCAAATTCCCCCCATCGTCACGCGACGGGCCAACGGATTGGTTACCGCATTAAAATTCCCCGCTGCAAAACCGTTAGCAACCGCCCCAGCGCCGGTGGAGCCGTACAAATCGGCCGAGCCGACCAAGAGTGTACCGTTTGTTTTTTGGTTTAAATATCCCAGCACCTGCCCCAACACCGCCCGCGTGGCGTACGGCTTACCCGTCTCAAACATAAACTGCGCCGGAATTTTAACAGGCGAAAAACGGTACAGTGCTTTGCTGTTACCTAAATTTTTACGCACGGCACGTTTAGCATTAGTAAGTGCTTTTGTGCGCGCCGCCAACAGGTTGGCCATGTGTTTGGCGGTTGATTTTTCTTTTTCAAGTGCCTGGCGCACCGTTAGCAAACTGGCCCAAAAATACTTTTCAAGGTTGGCCGGTGTTTTATCTCCCTCAAAACGCGGGAACGAAACACCAAACAATTTCTCAAACTCGTTAAGCGAAGCGTAAAACCCCTCGGAAGCAAATTTATGTCCACTCCCGTGAGAGGCCTTTCCCTCAATGCCGTAGTGCCAACCTTTAACGGTGCGGTAGACAATGGCCGTCGGCTGGCAATTATCCAGCTGCGATGCTAAACGCTGCGCGACGTGAATTTGTGTAAAATCATGCCCGTTTGGCACATAAATAACGTTAAAATCATGAATGCGGAACAATTCGCACGGATTCCACTGGGTATATTCGCCGGGATTTTTACCATCGGCAGTAACGCGGTCCGTTTCAATAGAGGATTCGTTCCAATCAATATGAAAAACCACATTTTTAAGCTGTGCCGTAGCGGCTGTGGCCATGGCTTCGCTGACGCGCCCGGCGGTAAGGCCGCCCTCGCCCTCAATAATATGTACGACGGGACATTTTTTACCGTACGCATCAGCCGCCGCTAACGCAAGTCCAACGGCAGAGCCGTCACCCACACCGCTGGCTCCGGTGCTGGTACGCACGAACGGCACAAGCGGCTCGGGGTGGCCGCCCAATGTTTTGGAGCGGAATTTTTTAAACAACGGGGTATTTTGAGCTTTATTACGGCGAAAACCGAGCAAATCTTCCAACCGCAGTTGTTGTTCTTTTTGGATGGGTAACAAGGACGGCGCCGCGATACGCGCGCACTCGTTGCGAAGTGCCCACATGGCATAAAGTCCCAACGCTTTGTGCCCGGCAGCGTAAGAAATCATATCGGCATCGTCGCGGTGCGGGTGTTTTAAGTCATACGCCATTTCTTTATATAAGAGGTGTTCCACCAGGCGCCCGCTGGAAATACTCCCCCCCGGGTGGCCGGAAGTCGGCACGTAATTAAACAAGATAGCTACCAAGGCCCGGTACGCCGCGTCCAGTTTAGCTAGAGCCTGTACTTCGCGCGCAGACAAGGCATACCCCGCCTTTTTGCTGTAGTCCGTTACGTCCACAAATACGGCTCGCTTCTGGCCCAAGATACAAGAATTTTTCATATGCGTTCCCGTTTAAGGACGGGCCTCCTCCACGCCATGATTCATGATATACGACACCAACTCAAACATAGCCGCCATATCTTGTTTGTCCGCTATTTCCACACACGAGTGGATATTGCGCGTGGGAATTGCCAGCGCGCACGACGGAACACCCGTTTTACTCAGGTGTACGGCTCCGGCGTCGTTGCCACCGCGCGGTGCTACACGCACCTGGTGGCGGATATTTTCTTTAGTACAAATTTGCTTAAGTGCTTCAAGAAGCCAATCGGGCGTGATAGTATATCCGTCCATGGCCGACACGCCCACCCCCTGGCCCAAACGAACCAGTTGGTTGGGAACGGAGCAACCGGGAATATCAGCCGCCCCCGTGGTATCTAACGAGAAAGCCACATCGGCTTCAATACCAAAAGCCGCCGTTTTCGCGCCACGCAGGCCGACTTCTTCCTGCACGGTGAATACGGCATATATATTGTAGAAAGGATTTTCAATAGTCCGCACCAGTTCGGCCAGCACAAACGCACCTGCGCGGTTGTCCAGTGCTTTGGCACAAACACGGGCAGAACCTAACTCCTCCAGCGTGCGGTCCAGTACCACGCTATCACCCGGTGAGACAACCGCCCGCGCCTGCTCGGCCGTAAGCCCCACATCAATGTAAAGGTCATTTAGCGGAACAGCTTTAGCCCGGTCGGCCTCTGTGGTAATATGGGCAGGCTTTGTACCGATAACACCTAACATCGGACCGTTTTTCGTCTGCACCCGGACCCGCTGCGCCAGTAGCGTGCGTGGGTCAATACCGCCAACAGGAACAAAATACAAAAATCCGCGTTCATCAATGTGACGAATCATCAGCCCGACTTCGTCCATATGCGCACACAAAAGTAGGTTTTTATCCGATGAGCCTTTCTTATATATAATTAAATTACCCAACGCGTCGGTACGCATATCCTGCACATACGGGGCCAATTGTTTTTGCAAAAATTGCCTGACCGAGGTTTCGCGTCCGGAAATAGCCGCCAGGCCTGTGAGTGTTTTAAGAAGTGAAAAATCTAGTTTTTTGCTCATTTTTTATCCGTTTTTCGACAATTAAGGTATTTACATTATACTCACAACGCCCTTTTTTTGCAACCCCCTTGCCGGGGGTAGGAACCTGCGGGCTGCCCACAATAAACTGACTTCGTGCTTATTCGGCCACTGTTAAATAGGACTTGCCCACATAGCCCCAAAAAATTGTAGAATAAAGCTGAAGAAGTTTATTTTTTAGGAGGCATACATGACTGTTTCTTACAAGGAACTTGGCTTGGTAAACACCCGCCAAATGTTCAAAGATGCAATGGCCGGCGGCTACGCCATTCCGGCTTATAACTTCAACAATATGGAACAACTACAAGCGATTGTTACCGCTTGTGTGCAAACCGGCTCTCCGGTAATTTTGCAAGTGTCCAAAGGGGCGCGCCAATACGCCAACTCCACGCTGCTGCGCTGGATGGCCCGCGGTGCGGTGGAAATGATGAAAGAACTGGGTAAACCCGTCCCGCTGTGCTTGCACTTGGACCACGGCGACAGTTTTGAACTGTGCAAAGATTGCATTGACAACGGTTTCTCCTCTGTA
Organism: Elusimicrobiaceae bacterium; assembly: GCA_024405075.1. Lineage (GTDB taxonomy): Bacteria > Elusimicrobiota > Elusimicrobia > Elusimicrobiales > Elusimicrobiaceae > Avelusimicrobium. Next base: position 4,864 of record JAKSPG010000078.1, read on the forward strand.
ATGATTGACGGCTCCAGCTTGCCTTACGAAGAAAACGTGGCCTTGACCAAAAAAGTAGTGGAATATGCCCACCAACATGATGTAACCGTAGAAGGCGAACTGGGGGTTTTGGCCGGCATTGAAGACGAAGTTTCCGCCGAACACCACACGTATACCGACCCGGCACAAGTAGAAGACTTTGTAAAACGCACGGGCGTGGATTCGTTAGCTATTTCTATCGGCACCAGCCACGGAGCGTACAAATTTAAAGTAAAACCCGGCGAGAAATTACCGGAACTTCGCTTTGACATTTTGGAAGAAGTTTCCAAACGCTTACCGGGCTTCCCGATTGTGTTGCACGGATCTTCTTCCGTACCGCAATGGGCCGTTAAACAAATTAACGAATACGGCGGCAAGTTGGATAACACCGCCGGCATCCCGGAAGAACAACTGCGCAAGGCAGCCAAATCGGCTGTGTGCAAAATTAACGTGGACTCGGACGGCCGCTTAGTCATGACCGCCACGATCCGCAAAATCTTTGCTACCAAACCCAGCGAATTTGACCCGCGCAAATACCTGGGCCCGGCCCGCGAAGAACTTATTAAAATGTACGCCGAAAAGAACGAGAAGGTATTCGGTTCTGCCGGCAGAGTGAAATAGTTCTACCTACGGCGGCCTCCCATCAAGGCCGCTGTTTGTAAGAGTAAAAACTACTAACAGAAACAAGCCCCTCGCATAAGCGCGGGGCTTATTATTTTGTTACGGCATTTCGTAATAGCGGGCATACCATTTTGTAGCCACCAAATGGGTGGCCTTAAACAGTTTTGTACAAAATGAACCCGGAACGGAAATAAAAGAAGTTGCTTCCATACAATACATTTTTTTATCCAATGCGTTTTCGTTTGCATAATGAGAAAATAAAAACCCCCCGCCTGTGTAAGGTCCGGTAATAAAATTAGAAGTAGAAAATATCAGATATCCACCACTGTAATTAATCATTACTTCCATTAAATCGTTCCCGCGCACGGCATCTGTAGATGACACAGACCCTCGAAAAGAAGTGGCGCGGGGCTCTAACGACGAAAAATCAAGAGCCAACTCGCCAAATGACGTAGCATATTCGCCGCTTGCCATATAATGCGCTTCTTGGGCGGTTGCCAAACTGCGCGTTGCAGTAAGTAACTGCGTAGCCCGGCTTTTCCAAACTGATTTTTGATATTGCGGCAACGCCACCGCCGCTAAAATACCAATAATTAAAACCACTACCAACAATTCAATAAGTGTGAAACCGCCTAGCCTACCAGACATCGCATTTTTCATAACAACCCTCTATTTTTGGTAAATTTTTACTACACTCAAAATTTACCAAAAAAAAAAACAATGGCAAGTTTTATTTTTTCTCCCCCTTCTCATCCCGC